>JAGVTF010000150.1 GCA_019136955.1 Verrucomicrobiota bacterium | reverse complement strand
CCCTCAGGGATAGAGCGCCCATCCTCAAAGGCAAATCGAAACTGAATCCAATCTCCACAGTACTTCAGGAGGTTTTCTCCTGCTCCAGGCCACATTTTTACATTGCCCATAATCAGATGCCTATTCTCTCTATTGAGTATGAGTAGCTCAAGATAATTATAGTATATTCGGGTTGAGGATATTTATCTTCCTTACATGAAGTAAATTAAGCCTCCTCTGTTTTTGCTCTCTTTTCCCGAAGGAAAGTGCAGGATACTTTAAAACTAATGTTTGGAGAGCTTCAGCGTGTGCTCCATGCGTCGGGTCTGGTTAAACTCCAGGGGTGGCAGGTCGGTCAGGGTGGGGGATTCAGTTTCCTGCAGAGTCTCTTTACAAAGCTTTTGGAAAGCTTTCCAACGTTCATTCTCCAGCGTGGGGGAGTGAGCCACCTGGCGCATCCGGCTGCGCCATTCAATAATGATACGGTCAATATCGCCAATGCCCAAAGTGGGGGTAACGAACTGGTATTTTATTTCTGGATTTTTCTGGAGCGCGGCCACTACATCGCTGGCTCCAAAACCATACTCCGGCGGAACACCATACTCCAGATATCCCTCGGCACTCTGTGCTTTATAGGTTTTTTTACTGACCCATGCCAGGCGGCCCGCCCAGCGGTTTTCATCACCTGCAAAGCGAAAGCCTGCATCCAGGTTGGCCAAGTCATAGAGCAGCTCCTCCAGGGGATACTTTCTATCTTCAATGGCAGCGGCAATGGCCAGACCGGGCCCACCAGAAAAGAAGCTGGCGATCCTGCCCCGCATCGTCGGGATTCCATCCACATCGATCAGCCCAAGGCGGCGCCAGAGAAGGGCTGCCCCGGGAGAGGTGGAGAGCGACTGGCAGGTTTTTAGCTGAGGGCATCCCTGGCAACTGGCATGATGAGTTACTCTGGATGCCGGTTTAAAAAGGGCAACTCCATACTCATCGACCACTGCGCTGAGAGGGAGCTCGCTCAAATCCAGAAAGGCCGTGATTTTGTTAGAAAGCTTTTCCACCTTAAGGCAGCGCATTTTTTGCTGATCAAAAGCTTTAAGAATGCGGGGAAGCGCCTTGCTTTCCCAGTCTTTGCTTTCCACATGCCGTCCGTGCCAGTTGATCATACGCCTGACATATTTTACCAGGTAGATTTTTTCACCCGGGTAGATATCGGCAATCGTCAGTTTTCTGGCAAAGTGAGATTTTGAATTATTTGTTTGGGAACTACTCGGGGTTTCCTCACTCTCCTGGAGGGCTTGTGTTGCTTCTGCTGAGTGATTCTGAGAGGGAGTAAAGCGTGTCAATACTCCAATACCGATTTTTTCCAGGGCAGGGCGATGCTCGAGTGCAGCAATCAGAATGGGTTTGCCTTCTTCATCAAGAGCAGGGTTCCAGTTGTTGTTATCCTGTTTGGTTGAATCCGCCCTGGTGGCAAAAACCTCTTTTACCGGTCGCTCCTGCGTGTGGGCAGAGCGTTGCCAGTCTCCCTGGCTGTTCAAGATTTGTTTTACCTGCTTTCGCGCAAGCCGCGCACGCTCCGTATCGGTTTTCAATCCACAGGGGGCATCTGGGAACTGGAGCGTCTCTTCAACTCCCAGGGGGACTCTGCTTGCAGTGAAGAGACGGCTTTGCACACGCATCGCCTCCAGAAAAGGCTCTTTGCCGATATCTACGGCTGCCTGCATCACGCTCAGGAGAGCGCTCCAATCGATGGCTTTGCTTCGGCTCAGATGGCAAGAGTAACCTTCATTAAGGCGGACTCCGTTTTCGGAAGTAAGAACATAGCCGGTCTGATCAATACCGCGTCGGCCGGCTCTGCCAAACATCTGCAGGATTTCATCGGGGCGAATGGCATGTTCAAAGCCTCCTCTGCGGTAGGAATCCGCAGCCAGGGCAACAGTGCGGAGGGAAAAGTTGATACCGGCAGCCAGACCCATAGTAGCGATGACCACACGCAATTGGCCCGCTTTGGCCAGCGGCTCGATAACACCAGCGCGGGCCGCATAGCTCAAGCCGCTGTGATGATAAACGATACGTGTTTTGAGCATTTGAGCCAGGTTCTTGCCGACACAGCGACGCTGCTCGGTGGTCAAACGAAGTGGATTGGGAGTGGGAATGTAGCGAGCCAGCGTGGCAGCCAGTTTTTCCGATTCTGCCCGCCTTGGCGCGAATATGAGAATGGGCCCCAAATCTTCTGCCAGAGCTTTGGCGACCAATCGAGGCCAAAAACCGCGAATTTTAGGGGGGACATGGTAATGAAGGTTCTCAATCAGCACCTCTTCCAGAGGGACAGGGCGGTGAGTGGTTTTGATCAACACCGCATCTCTGCCCAGCTGGCCAAACCACTTAACGATATCCTGCGGGTTGGCAACGCTGCCGCTGAGCAGAAGCAACTGGGTATGAGGAGGGGCCAGGGCCAGGGCCAGCTCGTAGTTCAAACCACGGTCAGGGTCACGGATCATTTGATACTCATCGACTACCATTAAGGTTGGACCCTCACCACGGATAAGACGCAGCTTTTGCGTTTCCAGAGTGGCGACGATAATGGGTGCGCCGAGGTTTTCAGAGAGGTCTCCCGTCGCAATGCCGACGTCCCAGCCACGGGCGCGCCACTCCGCCAGCTTATCATTGGCCAGGGCGCGAGTGGGGACCGTATAAATGGCCTGGGCACTGCCTTTGCCCAGCCTGGACCACTGTTCAAATATAAAGGTTTTGCCAGAGCCGGTGGGCGCCTGCACCACGACATCTTTGCCTTCCTTAAGAGCGGAGATCGCTTTTTGTTGCCAAAGATCGGGGACGATCATCTGGCTCCAGCCAGGAAACTCCAGGTGGCTAAGCGATTCAGAAAACGGGGAAGAACCGTGTGGTTTTGCTTGTTGGAATGAGTTCATCAGCAGGAAAAGGAGCTAGAATGCTTTAAAAGAGATCTTTTTCACCACTTCCTTTCCCAGACATGCTTGAAGTCTTTTCAAAATATCTTTCCTGTGGAAGCGGAGGATTTCTGAGAACCATGCGCTGTTTTCCACGCGGATAAAAAGGGTCCCTTTTACGATGTTTTCGGGAAAGGCATG
>JAGVTF010000180.1 GCA_019136955.1 Verrucomicrobiota bacterium | reverse complement strand
CTCAAAGAGTTCTCTGTCCGTTACGTAATTTTAGGGCACTCTGAGCGTCGTCAGTATTATGCCGAAACAGACTGCTTGATAGCCAGGAAAGCCAAAGCAGCTCATGCGGCTGCGCTCAAGCCAATTGTTTGCGTGGGCGAAACGCTTGAAGAGCGTGAAGCCGGAAAAGCAGAAGAGGTAATTGGCACTCAGGTAAAAGGCAGCCTGGCAGAGCTGACTGCCGACCAAATGGAAGAGACGGTGATTGCTTACGAGCCTGTCTGGGCTATTGGTACTGGCAAGACAGCAACTTCTGAGCAGGCGCAGGAAATCCACCTTTTTATTCGTAAAACTTTGGCCGAGATGTTTGGCGAACCGGTGGCCAAAAAAGTTCGCATTCTTTATGGCGGCAGCGTCAAGCCTGGTAATGCGCGTGAAATCATGGGCCAGCCTGATGTGGATGGTGCTTTAGTTGGGGGTGCTGCTTTGGAAGTGCGTAGCTTCTCCGATATTGTAAAAAATAGTATCTAATTGTTATGGAATTTATTATTGGTTTATTCAGGTTTATTCTGTTTGTAGACTGCGCTCTTTTGATTCTCCTGGTGCTGATTCAGCTTCCCAAAAAAGAAGCAGGATTGGGAGTCGCCTTTGGCGGTGCGGCAACAGATGCTCTCTTTGGCGCAGGTGCCGGCAATGCCATTACCAAACTTACCAAGTGGTGCGCTGTTTTTTTCTTCGTCCTTTCTTTGGGGCTGGCCGTGGCGGATACCCATTATGCCAGGGCTGATCGAGAGGCGATCACACGCCAAATGCTAACGGTTGAATCTGCAGCGGCTCCATTGGATGCGGATAAAGCTAAGGCAACCACATTGGGTGCACCTGTTCCCACAACGGAGACTGCCCCTGTTGCTGACGTTACAGAGTCACTATCAGCTGAAGAAGAAGCCACAGATGCTGGAGAGCCTGTAGAAGCCGATTAATCAACCAACAAAATATTGTTTGAACGCCGCGAAGCCACCACGGAAATGCGGCGTTTTTTCTTCCGCAGGGTGAGGATGCTCAGTACAAAAAGCTTTTATAATTCTCTTTTTTTCAGCCTGCTTTTGATGACCATGCTCTCTGCCTGTTTTTTTCAGGAGCCTGCAGAATTGGTAATCATTAATGGAGCGGAGCCGGAATCTTTAGACCCTGCCATTGTAACGGGCCAGCCCGATATTCGTGCTGCCAGCGCCCTGTTTGCCGGCCTGACCAGTCCAAATCCGCTCACGGGACTTCCTGAGCCTTGCCTTGCCGAAAGCTGGGAGATTTCTAGTGACGCCAAAACCTACACTTTTCATCTTCGTTCGGGGATTCGCTGGAGTACAGGGGAGCCAATAACTGCAGAGGATTTTCTCTACTCCTGGACGAGAACCCTTGACCCTGCGACTGCTTCGCCTTACGCCAGCATTCTCTACCCCATAGTGAATGCTGAAGAGTTCAACGCTGGAAAAATAAAATCTCCCTCACTGCTTGGGCTGGAAGTTTTGGATACCAACATTTTCCAAGTCAGGCTGCGGCTCCCCACCGCATACTTTTTGGATTTATGTGCCATGCCGATTATGGCAGTTGTTCCATCGTTTGCGATTCAATCCAATCCAGATCAATGGATACGCTCTAAATCTTTACCTGTGAGTGGACCTTATATGCTGGGAAAGTGGCTGCTAAATGATCGTATCAGGCTTTTGAAAAATCCTTTTTATTGGGATGCTCCCCGCACTCGATGCGCCGTCGTTGACCTGCTTCCCATTGGCTCCAGTGTGACCGCAATGAATCTTTATCAACAAGGCAAGGTGGACTTATTGTGGGACAAGGAGCTCATTCCGGCTGACCTGTTGGACTTAATGCTGGAGCGTCCGGATGTCCACCCCTTTGATTATCTGGGAAATTACTTTGTTCGCATCAATGTAACCCGCTCACCTTTTAATGACTCCAGAGTTCGAAAAGCTTTTTCCCTGGCAATTGACAGAGATGCTCTGGTGACTCGCGTAACCCGAGCCGGCGAAACGCCTTCCTCTCATTTTACACCTGAGTTTTGCGCCAACTATACGCCACCTGAAGGTTTAGGGTATAATCCTGAACTGGCACGCAAGCTTCTGGCTGAAGCAGGGTATTCAAATGGCGAGGGGTTTCCTTCTGTAACCTATCTTTTTAATGCTGCTGCGGGAGGCAGCGCTAAAATTCACCAAAAGATAGCTGTTGAGTTGCAGCGAATGTGGAAGGTTCATCTGAATGTGACTGTTCACTTACGCCAGGCTGAATGGAAGGCTTTCTTATCTATGGTGAATAATCTGGACTATGACTTGTGCAGGGCCAGTTGGGTGGGAGACTACAATGATGCAACGACTTTTTTGAACCTTTTTACCTCATACAGCGGTAACAACCGCACAGGGTGGGCCAGCCAGGAGTATGACGATCGTTTGGAACAAGCAGAACAGGAAGTGAGTGTTGAAAGGCGGGCGCTTATTTTGAAAGAAGCGGAAACTTTGCTGGTAAAAGAAGCTCTGCCAGTAATCCCCCTTTATTTCTATAAGGGGGTTCTCTGTTTTGATACCAACAAAATCGAGGGTATCTATCCAAACCCGATAGACCGGCATCCGATCAATTACATTGGCAAGAAGAGATAGTTTTACTATTCTATCTATGCCTCTGGCAGATGTGCATTTGCTTGCAGGCAGCCGTATGTAGGAGGGATTAAAACATCTCATAGATTGGTGTTTTTTATTTAAAACATCCTCTTTTTTCTGACATACTGGAGCCAGCGGAGGCATTGCAAGATATACCTCCAGGAGCACCGCCAAACGAGATGCAAATCAGTATATTAAAATCAAAGATTCATCGAGCAGCCGTAACAGGTGCAAGTTTGAACTATGAGGGGAGCTTGACCATCGATATTGAGCTGATGCAGCGGGTTGGCCTCTTGCCTTATGAGAAGCTTCTTTGCAGCAATATGGCAAATGGAGCCCGGTTTGAAACTTACGCCATTCCGGGGGAGCCTGGCTCCAGATCCATTGTTCTCAACGGTGCCACTGCTCACCTGGGTAAAAAGGGAGACCGTCTTACCATTATGAATTTTGCACT
>JAGVTF010000174.1 GCA_019136955.1 Verrucomicrobiota bacterium | reverse complement strand
GTTTAAGACGCTTCTTCGAGATGCCATTATCCCTGTCGCGCCTCCACTGGGTTTTGATGGTGAGGGGAATACTTATCGGGTTAACTCAGATAACGTAGCCTGCGCTTTGGGGATTCAGCTCCAGGCGGAAAAGGTGATTTTCGTGACGGCGCATGACGGCCTCTACTGCAAGGAAGAGATGATTGGCAGCATTCAAGCCCAGGACCTCCGGGAAAAGATCAGCTCTCTGCCCGATGCTTTCCGCACAGAGCAGATATCCAAAGCGCAGCATGCGATTCAGGCTTGTCAGCAGGGAGTGCCACGGGTCCATCTCATTAATGGCCTGGTGAATGAGGCGCTTATCACTGAGATTTTCAGCAATGAAGGTGTTGGTACGCTCATTTATGCTAATGAGTATCAACAGATTCGCCGTGCTAACCGAAGAGATATTCGCACGATCATGGTGCTTATCCAGCAGGCGATAGAGACTGAAGAATTGAGTATGCGCACCTATCAGGATGTGGAGGCGCAGATAGAGGACTACTATCTGTTTGAGATTGACGGTCATGCTGTCGGCTGTGTTGCTCTCCATTTATCTGGGGATAAAAGTTGCGGTGAACTGGCTTGCCTTTTTGTGACCTGCCATCATGAAAACATGGGTATTGGCCGCAAGTTGATTCGTTTTATTGAGCAGCGCGCACGCGCCCTGAAGCTTAAAAAAATGATTGTACTTTCGACGCAAACCTATACTTACTTTAAATCCAAGGGTGGGTTTGTAGAAGGAAGCGAGGCAGACCTTTCGCCGGAGCGATTAAAGCAATACCATAAGAGCGGAAGGCGCTCCCGAATATTGGTGAAACATTTAGAAGAGAGTAAAGAATAAGCATGAAAAAAACAGCAATACTTTTTGCAGGTCAGGGAGCCCAGGTTGTGGGGATGGGCAAAGAGCTGTCGGAAAAATATCCGACAGCGCAGGCGCTTTTTCAAAAAGCAGATGAAATCTTGGGCTACGGTCTCAGCAATATTATTTTTGATGGTCCGGAGGAAGAGTTGACTCGCACCGAACATGCACAGCCGGCCATTTTTCTGATGAGCTGGGTTGCTTTTTCGCTACTGAAAGAACTAGCGCCTCAGTTGAATTATGAAGCAACGGCAGGTTTAAGCCTGGGGGAACTGAGCGCTCTGACCGCAGCTGGTGTCTTTTCTTTTGAAGAAGGATTGGCACTGGTTCATAAAAGAGGCATCTATATGCAGGAAGCTTGTGAAGAAACCGAGGGAGGGATGGCTGCCATTATCGGCTTGGAGCCAGCACTGCTCAGGGAGGTTTGTGAACAGGCCGGAGTGGAAATTGCTAATCTGAACTGCCCTGGACAATTAGTGATTTCTGGTGAAACTCCCAAAATTATTCATGCCTGCGAGCTGGCTCGAGCCAAAGGGGCAAAACGCGCTTTGCCTCTGGCAGTAGCGGGGGCCTATCACTCTTCACTAATGGCGGGGGCACAGCCTAAACTCAAGGCTGCGCTGGCAGAAACCGTAATGGCCCCGCCCAAACTGGATGTTATTTCCAATGTGACAGCCCTGCCGCATGAAAAGAGTGTGGAGAGTATTGCGGAGACCTTAGTTAGACAGGTGACCTCTCCGGTGCTTTTTGAAGACTCCCTCCGCTATTTAATTGATAACGGGTTTATCCGATTTATTGAAGTAGGGCCGGGGACTGTTTTGAGCGGGTTTCTTAGAAGAATCACTAAGGAAGTGGAAATTTTAAACGTGTCGGATATGGCTAGTTTGGAGAAGACGATTTCGGCACTTGAGGAATAAAATAGTACTAGTAGAAGAGATGAATAAATTCGAAGGACAGATTGTAGTCGTCACCGGAGCCGGCCGTGGTATTGGCAGAGGAGTTGCTTTAGCATTTGCTCAACAGGGAGCAGATGTGGTTTGCATTTCTCGGACTCAGGCTAACTCGGATAAAGTAGCTGCTGAAATTCGCGAGCTGGGCCGCAATGCCTGGCCCTATGCGCTCGACGTTGCCGATTCAGCCGCCGTGACAGAGACCTGCACTTCCATTCTCAAAGAGATTGGCAAGGTGGATGTACTGGTAAACAATGCAGGCGTAACCCGCGACAATCTTTTTATGCGCATGAGTGAAGAGGAGTGGGATACGGTGGTAGACACGAACTTGAAAGGGGTGTTTTTGCTCTGCAAGGCTTTTATCCGCTCTTTCATCAAGCAGCGCTCTGGCCGCATTATTAATATTGCATCCATTGTGGGGCTTAAGGGCAATGCGGGCCAGTGCAATTATGCTGCCAGCAAGGCGGCCCTGGTCGGATTTTCAAAGTCGTTGGCTCGTGAGGTAGCCAGCCGGAATATCACGGTTAATGTGGTGGCACCCGGCTTTATAGGTACAGATATGACTTCGGTATTGCCCGACAGTGTTAAGGAAGCGCTTCTCAAAGAGATACCGCTGGGTGAGGTGGGCACTCCCGAAGATATTGCCGGACCGGTCTTGTTTCTGGCAAGCAAGGAGGCACGCTACATTACCGGGCATGTTTTAGTGGTTGACGGCGGCGTGGCAATGTAGATAATACCTCAGTCATTCGGCGGATCGACCGCTCGCTTGAGAGTTTAATAACTGTCTGGACGTTTTCGCATCGGATGCGTATAATGGCCTGGCATTTAAATACTGAATATAATTTATGGCTGATAATATGATTGAAGAGAAGGTCAAAAAAATTATTGTTGAACAATTGACCGTTAATGCGGATCAGGTAACGCCTGATGCTAAATTTGTGGAAGATCTGGGAGCCGACTCTCTGGATAACGTGGAGCTGATCATGGCTCTGGAAGAGGAGTTTGGCTTGGAAGTGCCTGATGAAGAAGCTGAAAAACTTCAAAGTGTGGGCGACGTGATCAAGTACATCGAAGCAAACCAGAAGTAGGTATATTTTCTCCCGAAGCTGATAGGCATCTTGGGTAAACCGTGACAGCACGCAGTTGCAACAGGTAACGGGCTCAGCTGCAGCAGGGATGAAAAGCCATGCTCAGGTGAGTCGTTTTTATTTGATGCTATCGGCGTGTCTAATATAATAATTTTTATTGAATGGCAGGTTGTATAAATAATCGCAGAGTGG
This sequence comes from Verrucomicrobiota bacterium, assembly GCA_019136955.1. Taxonomy (GTDB): domain Bacteria; phylum Verrucomicrobiota; class Verrucomicrobiia; order Limisphaerales; family UBA1412; genus UBA1412. The sequence continues at coordinate 2 of JAGVTF010000174.1, read as the reverse complement.
TT
>JAGVTF010000190.1 GCA_019136955.1 Verrucomicrobiota bacterium | reverse complement strand
GTAAAACATGCCGACAGTTCTGTCCTTTCTGGGCAATCCCACCTCTTCGGCTGCAGGAAGAGAACGCCCCAATCCGTCAGTTGCTACCCAGGTATCACTGAAGTTATCTCGAACGCTCACAGGCTCAGGAGCAGTGCCAGTTGGTTCAGGTATCGGCACTCCAGGCTGAACAGGCTTGCCAAAAACAGGCAATCCTTTTGAGTCAAAGCTAAAGGGCTGCATCTGCACACAACGGTCTCCCCAGCCCGGTTCCCGTTTACTTTTGGTGTGGTAGATAAGCCAATCTTCTTTACCATCTGGCGATTTCACAAAAGAGCAATGCCCCACTCCAAACACCTTATCTTCACCGGAAAAAACAGGAGCTTCTTTATGTTTCTTCCAGCTTTCGGGCTTACACATATCTCCGCCAAGATACTCCAGCATCCCCAAACAGTAGTGTTGTGTCCAACTGCCGCTGGCAGAGTAAATAATGAATATTTTATCTTTGTGATATAGAATCTGCGGCCCCTCCAGAAGACCTCGCAAATGGTCTGAACGTTGCTCCCAAGGCTGATCAGGTTCACTTAGAAGAGTTCTTTCGGCCACAATTTGCGTAGGGCTCTCCATAGGGGCTATATAGAGATTCTGAACTCCATCTACTTTACCAGGCCAGCCAGACCAGACAAAGTAAGGCCGCTTCTCAGAGTCTAGTAATAACGTTCCATCTATGGCCCAGCCCTCTGTTTCCAAATGATAAGGAGTCTGGTTATAAGGGCCCATCGGGTCACTGCCTTCAGACTCAATGGCCCACATTTGGTGGTCCTCGTTCCTGCCGGCATCAGCGGCCACATAAATATACCATTTGCCTTTGTAGAAGTGCAGCTCAGGAGCCCATATTTCGCGGCTATAAGGACCTGTTGCCGGTGCGGCCCAAACCCACTGGGGTTTGGTGGTCCCCAGTTGGGTCAGGTCTGCTGTCTTACGAATAGCAATTCCAGGAGCTCTTTCCGGACCAACCCTGTGAATGTGGTAATAGTAACCTTCGTGCTGAACCACGAAAGGGTCTGCTGAAGAAGGAGGTATGATTGGGTTTGAAAAAGTCTTGATATCAGCGGCTGCCAAGGAGTTGGATAAAAAAATGAACAGGAGCCCTGCCAAACCTGTCCAATACCAAGATAAAAGGCGCACTCTCATGGGATATAGTCTATCTGTCAAGGTCTCTTCAGTCAAAGAAAATAGCCACTTGCCTTATTAAAAGACGGTGCCCCAATTTAACATCCTCAGGCCATACAAGTTAAAGAGAGTTATGTTAGATACAAATCCCGCCAACACAGCTTCTTCTACAATCTTCTTGAATGAAGTTTAAAAACTGTTAGACTCTTGGAGGGTAGTTTATTCTACGGAACTAAACTGGCACTTTCTTTTAAACACTATAAAGATGAAAAATATTTTTGCTCATTTTTGGAGTAGAGATGCTGTTTTCATTTATATCTACCGTGTTTATAACCACATAAGTCCGAGAAACAAAACTAAGCAATCACGTTTGTTTACAGGGCTACTTCGCTAAATACCCTTTAATAACGCTTTCTATGACAATCGGTTTAATCTTGGCAACTGCTACACTGCTGCACTTGTGGGGACTAATCTGCTCAATGAGAGCTCCCCGCAACTGGCTCTACAGCAATTTAGCCACTAACATACTTTTCCTGGCAGTTTCAATTGGAATTTTATTTACTGGGGCAGAATGGGAGTGGAAGAGCAGCTTCACTGTAGCGGGCGAATTTGTACACCTGCGCTTGGATGGACTGAGCTCCATCTTTCTCTCGCTCCTTTCGTTGGTGAGCGGCCTGGGAGCAGTTTATGCCTGGGAGTACTGGTCCCCCCAGAGGCATCCGGTTTCAGCCAAATGGGGACGTCTGTACTGGAGCCTGGTTTCTCTTTGTATGGTTTTAGTATTGAGCTCTTCCAATGGGCTGCACTTCCTGATCAGCTGGGAGCTTTTCGCACTGAGCGCTTATTTCCTCATCACACTTAACCCGCAAAAAAAAGAGGTTCGAAGTGCAGGTTGGCTTTACCTGGCAGTTTCACATGCAGGCTCACTGGTCTTGTTTGCCTTTTTCGCACTGTTAGCCCAGAAGACTGGGAGCTGGGAGCTCGGGCCAATGTTACAACACACAGACTTGGGATCACTCTACTGGCTGGCATTGCTGGGCTTTGGCATCAAGGCAGGTATCTTTCCACTTCATATTTGGCTGCCTTCGGCCCACGCTAACGCGCCGAGCCACGTCTCTGCTCTTATGTCCGGAGTTGCAATTAAAATGGGGATTTATGGCATTATCCGCTTCAGTGGCTGGTTGCCTTTACCTGCCTGTGCAGGATGGGTTGTAGTTGTTTTGGGCATAGTCAGTGCTGTTTTGGGAGTCGTTTTTGCTTTGGGGCAACATGATCTTAAGCGCCTTTTAGCTTACCACAGTGTTGAAAACCTAGGAATTATTCTTCTGGGAGTTGGATTCGCCATGATTGCGTTAAACTACGGCAACCCCTCTTGGGGAGCTTTAGCAATGGCTGGAGCACTGCTGCACGTTTGGAACCACGGCATGTTTAAGTCTCTTCTTTTTCTGGGCGCCGGCTCCGTGCTTCATTCCACAGGCACACGCACGATGAGCGATTTGGGCGGTCTATGGAAAAAAATGCCCTGGACTGCCGGCTTGTTCGCTTTGGGTTCTGTTGCTATTGCCGGACTCCCACCCTTAAACGGTTTTGTCAGTGAGTGGCTGATTTATATTGGCATGTTTACATCTGTCGTTCAGCCCTCTTCCCCCCTGCTGATTGCCATTCCCGCCATCATACTCTTGGCTCTCACTGGTGCTTTAGCGCTTGCATGCTTTGTTAAGGTGTGCGGTGTGGTTTTTTTAGGTGCTCCACGCACGCCTGCTGCAGACAATGCCAGGGAGTGCGGGCTCTGGATGCGAATTCCCATGCTCATTTTGGCCGGAGGGTGCGTGCTTGTCGGTCTGGCCCCATTCCTGTTTTGGAAACTTCTTATTTCTGCCACAGCCTCCTGGCAGGGAGCCTGGGGGCCAACACCCATGCCGATCTCTTTAAAGTTTTTGAGTCTGGCACATATTCTTTTG
>JAGVTF010000143.1 GCA_019136955.1 Verrucomicrobiota bacterium | reverse complement strand
ATCGGCAATAGTCCGTGAAACACGGTGGATAAGTTGGCGAGCGCTTTTTTCTCGCTCCTCGGTCCCAATTTCACCATAAAAGTATTTGGAGACAACGACCTTTGTTGCAAGTTCAGACCAAAATTCAGGAACCTCCACATCCTTCTGATGAAAAAAAACTTTCCCTGAGTCATCATTAATTTCTGCTGTGCGATAGTCCCATTTCACCTCGTCATAAGGGCTTAACTTGGAGGAACTAAAAACTCTGTTTATCTTCAAAAATTTTCCAGAAGGCTTAAATGACTGTACATTCCTGGAGGAATATTTTTTTCGTGTTTTCGGGGCTGCCATAAAGCTGATTTTTTCTATCTTTCTCAGCATCATACAAAGCTGAAACATCGCCTAAATTACTGGCGACAGCCTGTAGTGCTACAGAAAAAGATACAATGATATCCACGATATTCAAAGAGGTTTTTTTAGACAAAAAAGCTCAGCGAACTAATGCCTTCTCTATAAAGCGTCTCTGTTAAAACACCAATAAAGTAGTCTTTGAATCACCGTGAAGAAGAGAATACATTGCTTGAACAGCTCTCTTAGTTGTATACTTTTGTGAAAGGTGCGCAAGTGCCTCCTATCCAGCTGGAGGGTTGTTAACTTAAACTCTTCACTCTATCCACCCTATTGTGTGGAGATTATTTTGCAGAATATGAAACCAAAGCGTTTGGCCATATCCATGGGAGACCCGCGCGGCATTGGGCCGGAAATTATCCTCAAAGCCCTGAGTGTCTCACTCAAGTCAAATGACGGTTGGGAGTATATCGTATACGGAGACCCCATTCTTTTGGAGAAATTGAATAAAGGGTTACTGATCAACTGCCCCTTAAACCGTATTGTTTTAGAAAATGCTTCTGGCAGGCCGGGCACCTCCCCTGCCCTTTCTGCAATTTCCTGGATTGAAGCTGCTGCAGCTGCCTGTATTTCAGGCAAAGTAGCTGGAATGGTTACGGGCCCAATCAGCAAAGAGGAAACGATTTGTGCAGGCTATAAAGACTTTATTGGGCAAACAGAGTTTCTTGCTGAATTTTCAAAAGTCTCCAATACCATCATGATGCTCTTGGGAGCCGCCCCCCAGGGCCAATGGCTCCGGGTGGCCCTGGTAACAACACACTTACCTCTTTCCCGAGTAGCATCCTCTCTAACCATTTCAAAGGTAGAAAATGCAATCCGCCTTGCCTCGGATGCCTGCAAACGCTTAAAACTTAAGCGCAATAGAATAGGTGTATCGGGTTTGAACCCGCATTGTGGCGAAGGCGGTAAGATGGGCAACGAAGAAGCTCTTTTTATTGAGCCTGCTGTTGCCAGGTGCCTACAGGATGGACTGGATGTGAGTGGCCCTGTTTCTGCAGATGTTCTCCTTAGAAAGGCGTGGTTGGGAGAGTTTGATGCTGTGGTTTCCATGTATCACGATCAAGCATTGCCTGCCCTCAAGATGGTTGCTTTTGACTCTGGTGTCAACTGGACTTTAGGCTTGCCTTTTATACGTGTTTCTCCTGATCATGGAACAGCGTTTGATATTGCCGGCAAAGGAATTGCCTCTCCAGGCTCCATGCTGGCTGCCATTGACTTGGCAAAAAAACTGAACTCTGACTAAACAATGCAAGAGATTGCCCCAGAACATAGAACCTTTTCAAATATAGCCCTTATTGGATTTATGGGGGTAGGCAAAAGCACCTGTGGCCGCTCTCTGGCTTCCGAGCTAAACTACCAGTTTCTTGACACTGATCAGGCCATTTGCGAACAGACTGGCTGCTCGATCCCTGAAATATTCAAACACCATGGTGAAAAAGGTTTTCGTTCCTTGGAAAAAGAGTTGGCTTTAAACATTTTTCCGCATCTGGAAAGTTGTGTTATCGCCACTGGCGGTGGCTTGGGCGAAAACTCTGAATATTTGAAAATTCTCAAAAAGAACTCTTTTATCGTCCATCTCTGTTTACCGGCCACTTTAATATATCAAAGGGTCAAGCAAAACAAAAACCGTCCCTTACTGCAAACTCAGAACCCCCTGAAGCAAATTCGAAGCCTGCTAAAAGAGCGACTCCCTGTTTACCGAACAGCAGACATGGAAGTGATGGCTCAGGGGCGGAGTATCAGCCAGATTGTTTTCCAGATTTTACTAAACTATTCCAAATCCCGCATGATTTCCAGTGCAAGAGACCAGGGAGAAAATCAGACACAAGGCACTGAGCCTTGGCTTTGACGATTGCCGTTTCACAACCTCAGCATCCCCAGAGAGCGGAGAGCGGTTTCTGAAATGGCTCGATAACTCTTTCCATGCGGAAATGAAATGGATAGCAAGAGAGAAAAGTGTCGAGCTCAGATTAAATCCAGAAAAAATTCTTCCAGGAGCCAAAACCATTATATGTTTGGCTAAAAGCTACTATACGGGTGAAGCGCAAGAGGGTTCTTTGGAGTCTTGTGTTGCTCGATATGCTCGGGTGCCAGATTATCACAAAACATTAAAAGCTCCTTTGGAAGAGCTCGCTCACTTTGTTAGTTCTCTGAGCTCTCCACCCTCAAAATCACTCTGTTTTTTAGATTCCGGTCCACTACTAGAACGCGACCTTGCACAGAGGGCAGGTCTCGGTTTCATCGGCAAGCACAACAGCCTTGTCAGCAAAACACTGGGAAACTGGTTTTTCCTTGCAGAAATCTTAACCACGCTGCAAATGGATGCCGATGCCCCTGCAGTTAACCTGTGCGGAAGCTGTCAAAAGTGCCTGGAAGCGTGCCCCACGGGAGCTTTGAGAGCGCCTTGGGTATTGGATTCGCGCAAGTGTCTTTCTTATATGACAATAGAATATCGTCAAGATATTCCAGAAGAGTACCATGCGGCGATGGGAACTAAGTTTTTTGGCTGTGACCGCTGCCTGGAAGCCTGTCCCTGGAATGAAGTTGTATCTTGTGAAGCAAAGCCTTCAGTGCATATTTCTGAGCTTCCGCTTTCTCTGAAAAAGCTGGAGCAAATGAGCGAAAATAAATTTAAGGAATATTTTTCTTCCAGTGCCTTGGCAAGGGCCCGCCGCGCTGGTCTCATACGAAATTTAAGAATAGCCCATAAGAATGCTAAAAACACTCCTCTTGGAAAGCAGTTTCTATGAATTAGAG
>JAGVTF010000290.1 GCA_019136955.1 Verrucomicrobiota bacterium | reverse complement strand
TGGCGGCAGCTGAGCTTCTGATTCAAAACGGCTTGAGTCACTGTCTAAAGCTGACTCACTTCCATGTTGGCTCTCAGATTTCAGATATTCTTCCCATAAAAAGAGCTGTCCAGGAAGGGGCGCGCTTTTATTGCAAACTACGCCAAATGGGATTCCAGATTGAGTACTTTGATGTTGGTGGCGGCTTGGGGGTTGATTATGACGGCAGCAGCACTGCCTATGACAGCTCCGTTAACTACACCATGCAGGAGTATGCAAATAACGTTGTCTTTTACCTGATGGAGATTTGTAAATCTGAGGGAGTGGAATGTCCGACGATTGTGAGCGAGAGCGGTCGCAGTGTTGTAGCTCATCACAGCGTGCTTCTTACCGATGTGCTGGGCTCTATCGAGATGGCTCGCAGATGGAAAGAGATCAAACCCGATGACTCCCACCACCAGCTTGTTAAAGAGTTGCTGCGTCTCTATGACGAGGTAAAGGAGATGAACCCTCTGGAGGCTTACCACGATGCTTTGCGCTATAAGGAAGACTCTCAGGATTTGTTTATGTTGGGGATGATGGACCTCAAGAACAAGGCAATGATTGAGCAGCTCTTTTGGCAAGTGAGTGCCCAGGTTGTTGAGGTTTTTCAAAAACAACGATATATCCCCGAAGAGATTCGTGCTCTTAAAGTATCGATGAGTGATCAATATCTCTGCAATTTTTCTGTTTTCCAGTCTCTGCCAGACCACTGGGCTTTGGACCAGCTCTTTCCGATTATGCCAATTCACCGCTTGGATGAAGAATTGACCCGTGAAGCCATACTGAGTGATATCACCTGCGACTCTGATGGGCAGGTAGATTGCTTTATTGACCTCAAAGATTTTCGTCATACGTTGCCACTGCATCGCCTTATTCCCAATGAGTCAGGCACAGAGCCTTACTATCTGGGGCTTTTCATGTTGGGCGCTTATCAGGACATTATGGGGGATCTGCATAACCTGTTTGGGAAAGTTAACGAAATTCATGTTTTCTTGGACCCTGACGAGCCAAGCGGCTATTATGTGGAAGAGGTGATCGAGGGAAGCAGCATTCGGGAGTCTCTGGCTGAGGTTCAATATGATGAACGGGAGTTGAAGCGCAGAATGAAGCAGCAAATCGATCGTGCCATCCGTAATGATTTAATGAAACCTTCTGAAGCTATGCGTCTTTTGGATGAGTATGAGAAGGGGCTCAGAGAGTATACGTACCTCTCGTTTGCCCCGTAAAATGATGCTGGAAGAACAAAAGAAAACCACTAGTCACTCTGAGGAGCAGTTAACCCGTCTTGCTGAGCTCTATCGTGGAGTTTCCATTTTGCTTTGGAGTGTGCCGCTTTACTTGATATTTTCTGTCCAAACGCTTTTTACCAGCGAGTGGAAAGTCTTTTATTCCAGCTACTGGGATTTAATTGGGACGCTTCCGGCTACGGCTGCGGCTGTGTGTGCGGTTTACGGAATCAATTTGATGCGGAGCTCACAGCAAAATTCGAATAAGCTTACTAAGAACTTGGAGGAGTTCTTTGTTTTGCTGATTGTAATGGTCGGGCTTTCTCCTTTTTTTTACTGGTTTTCTCAGATGCCGGCGTTACGTCACTTTGCGGTGATGGTTTTTATTTTGATACTGGTTTCGCTCTACTCTCTGATGGTTCTCTCACGTGTGATTTATCGTATTGCAGCACTCTTGGGGAGCCCTTCTTTAAGGGCTGAGGCAGCTCTCTTTATGCTGCTTAATAACGCCATTTTGCTGCTTTGCATGGCAGGGTTTGCGTTGTATTGTCTCGTCATGATGGGAGCGATAAAATATAAAAATCTGCTGTATTATTGCGCCTACTATCAACCGCGCTTTCAATGGCTGTTTGTGTTGGGAGTGCTGCTCCCGACAGCTATTTGTGTTTGGTGGCTTTGGAATTTGAAGGCACTTTGTTTCCAGAAAATTTTGAGCAGGGAAACAGAGATGGCTGATCTCTCTTCTGAAGAAGCACCTCCCTTGCCGAGCTCCTCCCAGGAGCCGCAAAAAAAGGATGCAGCGCCATAACCGCTGTTTTTTAACCATGAAGCAACTAGCTCAATATCAGGACGGACGATTGGAAATCCAGGAAGTCCCTATCCCGGTGGCACCTCCTGGGGGAGCCCTGGTGCAGGTGACCCACTCGGTAATTAGCATAGGGACCGAGAAAATGAAAGTGGAACAGGCCAAAATGAATCTGCTTCAAAAAGCCATGGCCAGGCCGGACCAGGTCAGAAAAGTCATGGAAAGCGTCCGAAATCTGGGCTGGAAGAGTGCGTTGCAAAAAGTTCGCAACCGAATGGAATCTCCCACACCACTGGGTTACAGTGCTGCAGGAGTGGTTGTTGCGGTGGATGAGGGTAACACGCGCCTGCGTGTGGGGGAGCGGGTTGCCTGTGCCGGGGCTGAGTGTGCCAACCATGCCGAATTTATTGCAATGCCGGACATGCTCATGGCAAAAATTCCCGATGGTGTCCCAAATTGGATGGCGGCTTATTCCACAGTTCTCAGCATTGCTCTGCAGGCGCTTCGGCAGGGAGACGCCAAACTGGGAGAACAGGTGGTCGTAATGGGGCAGGGGTTGATAGGGTTGCTACTGACCGCTCTACTTCATGCCAACGGTGTGCGTGTGATGGCGGTGGACCTCATGAAATCCAAAGAGGCGTTTTCTGTTGAGATGGGTGCAGAGTGCTTTGTCAGCTCCAATAATTTGGCCAGTGAAGTTCGTTCGTGGACTTCAGGCTACGGCGTGGATAAAGTCTATCTTTGCACCGGTACCAAAAGCAATAAGCCAGTAGAGCAGGCGGCCGAAATTATGCGCGACAGGGGGCGTCTGGTGATTGTCGGTAATACCAAGACGGAGTTGTCCTGGAAGACTTACTATGAGAAAGAGCTCGATGTCCGCTACTCTCGCTCCTATGGGCCGGGGCGCTATGATCCCTCTTATGAATGGGGTGGTAGTGATTATCCGATTGGTTACGTGCGCTGGACTGAGCAGAGAAACCTGGATGCCTGTCTTGCCTTGATGGCTGCCGGAAAATTGAATCTGGAGGCGATCACAACCCATCGCGTGCAGTTTGAAGACTCTCTGAGTATTTACCAGGAACTCCTTAAGCCAGAATCTCAGGAAATAGGT
>JAGVTF010000026.1 GCA_019136955.1 Verrucomicrobiota bacterium | reverse complement strand
TTTTTTTACAGTCTGGATATATTTTTTGCCATCAGCTACCTGAACAAAGCGAATCACCTCTTTTTCTCCATTTGGTACGAGACTCTGGCAAATGGACAGATCATTACCCAGGGGAGATATAAAATTTTCTTTGAACTTAAAGTTTGGGTCTTCTTCGAGGATACTGGGAAGGAGCGCTTCCGCTAAAAGGTCTCGTACATCGGGCATGATTTCATCGACCATTTTCTCGATTGCATCCCAGGCCGAGCTGAAGTTAAGGCGTATTCGTGAAAAACTTAGAACGTCTCTTGAGACAAACGCTGGGGGCGAACAATCCCCCGGCTCAAGGGAGATGATTTTGGCTATTCCCTGTCGCGACGCCTCGGGAGAGGAAATAAAGTAATCTGTACACACACCGGCAGGGGTATCCAGAATGGTTATGCTTACAGAAAGAAAAGACTCCAGACCGAGCTTGCCAACCACCATGGGCAGGAGCATCTCTTTATCTTCAAAGGACGGTGTTGATTGGGTAGAGTCTTTCTCATCTTTTTCTTCAGAGGTTCGAGATATTTTATCTATTTCAGCAGATTCTCTTTCAATCCAGCTTTGGATAATTGGGCTCAGATAGGACCAGCTCCAGAAAGTTGCATTTTGCAGATGTTCTCTATGCTTCTCCCACTCAGAGTGCTCTGAAAGTCGAGGTGACTGAGCGCGTGCTGCCTGAAGAATGAGGTTGGAGGCTTGTGGCGTATTTAGCTCCACCAAAAGATAGGAATCCAGCGCACTAATCCAGAAGGTGACAGGGGTATCCTCATTCAAATGATGTGGAATGGAAAAGATATCCAGAAAGCTTAAGAAGGCCTTTGCTTGTTGAGTCGAGAGCGGGATTCCAATGGATTGCGATTTTTCATCGGACTCCAGCTTCATGTGCGAAGAAAAGATTTCGCTCGAAGCCATAGTATGGAGCAGGTTTGTCATGGCAGTTGTCTCTCTGCCCATTTTCAACCCCAAAACAGGGGAGACTTTGAGCTCTGGCAAAAAAACATTGGTGAAGCCTGGCTCGCTGACAAAGGCCAGAAAAACTGAGGTCACCTTCTTTTGGAGTGCAGGGATGTTTAAAAAGGCGAACTCAGAATTGGATTGGAAGAGAGCATCGGCTCCCCATTGAGATTGAATCTCATCCCATAAGGGTGTAAGTTGAGGATGCTTCCAAAGTTTGCCTATAGGTGTTTTAAAGGCTGTTTGCTGTAAACTCTGGCAATCAGGGATAACGGCCAGTGCCAAGGTTTGAACGGGAAGATTTTCTTCAAAGTAGGATGTTGATTCTGCAGAGAGCTGAGAGGAAAAGAGAGAGCAAAGAGCGACTGCCACCCAGTAGAAGAAAAAGCTGCGAGCGTTTTTCAACTGGTCCTGCCGTTTTTGACTTCCTCTCTCAGAGATATTCATTTTACTTTTTCAAATCACGTCTGGGGAAGATCGGTTCTGGTTTCCCTACAATATGCTCTGGCTCCAAGCCTCCCCATTGGGTTGAGGCCCATCGGTCTGGAGTGTCCTGCAGGCCCAGCTGTGCATAAATTTTTCCTGAAGCCTCTGGAAGTACTGGCCAAAGTAAAATGGCAAGGATTCGACAGACTTCCACCAGGTTATAAAGCACCTCATCCAGCCGTTCTGTCTGGTCTGGCTGTTTAGCCAATTTGAACGGGGCGGTATGATCCACATACTGGTTGGCACGGTTGATCAGCTCCCAGATGCGAATGAGCGCCCCTTGAATTTTTATTTCGGAGTAGCACTTAAAAGTCGCTGCACAAAAGCTTTCCACATCCGCTTTGAGCTCATCATGTCGCTTGGGGACGACGCCATCGCGATAGCGCCCCAGCATTGAGATGGAACGATTAACCAGGTTCCCCAGTCCATTGGCCAATTCTGCCTGGTAGCGAGTTGCAAAGCCTGCGTCTGTCCAGTTTCCATCGGGGCCAACCTCAAGTTCACGCAAGACGTAGTAACGAAAAGCATCCAGCCCCCATTCATCAATCACCGCCAGCGGTTCAACCACGTTACCCGTGCTCTTGCTCATTTTTTGGTTATCTTTCTGCCACCAGCCATGCACGGCAAGCTTTTTGGGAAGCGGCACTCCGATGGCTTTCAACATGATGGGCCAATAAACGGCGTGGAACTTTACAATATCCTTACCGATCACATGAACATCTGCGGGCCAAAGGTGGCGTTCCTCTTGAGCTGTTTCGGGGAAGTCTTCCTTTGTGAGTCCGATGCTCTCCAGTGCCTGAGTATCACCATAAGCCGCTGCGATAGTGAAGTAATTGACCAATGCGTCAAACCAGACGTAAGTCACGTATTCGGGGTCAAAGGGCAGGGGAATCCCCCAAGAGAGGCGGGAGTGCGGGCGGCTAATGCAAAGGTCTTCAAGTTTTTCGCTTCTGAGAAAGCCCAACACCTCATTTTTACGGTACTCAGGGTAAATAAACTCTGGATGAGATTCAATGTAATCAATCAGCCACTGCTGATGAATGCTGAGTTTAAAATAGTAGTTGTCTTCAACCAACTCTTGGACCTCCCCCCACATCGGGTCAAAAGTGCCATCGGCAAGGCGGTCTCTTTCAGTCAGAAAGGTCTCTTCTTTCGTAGAGTAAAATCCTTTATAGGATTCTTTATAAAAGTGCCCCTCTTTGTGGAGTTTATTCAAGATGGTGGTGACAACCTTTTTATGCCGGGCTTCAGTTGTCCGGATATAGTCGTTGTGAGTAATACCAAGCCTGGCGATGAAATCACTCCAGGTAGTGGCCAGTTCATCGCAATATTCTTGGGGGAGTTTATGTTGTGCAAGAGCTGCCTGTTGTACTTTTTGGCCGTGTTCATCGGCGCCTGTCAGAAAAAAAACATTGGAGCCCTGGGCACGATGAAATCTAGCCAAAGTGTCAGTGAGAATTTTTTCATAAGCATGGCCCAAATGAGGATGGCCGTTTACATAATCAATCGCTGTTGTCAGATAGATACTCTTACACATATCCGGTTCGTATTGTGCATGAAGAGTGGCTGTTTTGCAAACTATGAACGATTTGATTTTTGACGTGACGTTGAGGAGAGGGGAGAAGTTTTATTCATCAGTAGCAAGATTTTAAAGACTCCCACTGGATTTTTGTCTTAAATATGTTATTTTATAAAGAATGGATCCGAAACAGGGTTTAATAGTTAG
>JAGVTF010000086.1 GCA_019136955.1 Verrucomicrobiota bacterium | reverse complement strand
GGTCGCAGATAAGTTCTTTTTCGGGTTCCTGGATATCGGAGCGTATGATTGAGGCATTCTTGGAGAGGTCATACTCCCAGGCGATCTCACCACCCAGGCGGCGCACAGTCGGCTGCATCTGGGTCAGCTCATCATCGTCCAGGGGGACATCCCCCGGCTGGAGAATCGCTGGCAGACGCCAGATAGTGGTCCCGCAGGGAACCTTGATCAGGAGGTCTTTACCGGCCGGGCCATCCATCCCTTTGCCCATGCCTGGTCTGCCGTTTTGGGCGATCAGGCGCGGAGCGTAGTATTGGTTGATCAAGTTATTGATATCATCATCGGCCTCCAGGATGACGCTGCCGCCTCGGCCGCCATTGCCGCCGCTGGGGCCTCCCTTGGGACGGTAGGCCTCACGCTGGAAGGCAACGCAGCCTTTGCCGCCATGGCCGGCGCGTGCATAAATTTTAACTTGATCAATAAACATGAGCGGGAAATGAAAGCCAAAAAACGGCGAGGCAAAAACAGACCTCGCCGCATTCTCTAAAACAAAATTTTAAGCGATCGCTTGAATTAATTGGCGCTGACAGCCTCTTCCACCGGAAGAACGCTGACCTTGCGGTTCCTTTTATCGAAGGAAACACGGCCCTCAATCAGAGCGAAAAGCGTCCAATCACGCCCCACACCGACATTTTTGCCAGGGTGAAGCTTGGTGCCGACCTGGCGGACCAGAATGGTGCCGGCCTTTACCTCTTCGCCGCCGAAGCGCTTGACTCCGCGCATCTTCGGGTTGCTGTCGCGACCGTTACGGCTACTGCCTTGACCTTTTTTATGTGCCATGAAAAATCTCCTTTATGCTTTAATTTCTTTAATTTTGAGAACAGTCAGCTCCTGACGGTGTCCCTGGGTTTTGCGATAACCCTTGCGTCTTTTCATCTTGAATACCAAGATTTTTTCACCGCGAATATGTTTGACCACATCGGCCACAACGCTCGCGCTCTTCACGGTCGGCGTACCAACAGTCACCTGACCCTCTTTGTTTACCAAAAGAACTCTGTCCAAGGTAACCGAATTGCCCTGTTCAGCCTTTATGCGCTCAACCTGCAGCGTGTCACCAGCAGTGACTTTGTATTGCTTGGCGCCAGTTTCAACAACAGCGTACATATGAATTGAATAAATCAAAAAACGGCCGATGCTCCAGACTTCATCCGAACCGGCCTTACGTCCTTACGGGATTACCAACAAGATAGGAACGAATCCCGAGGAGATGATGGCATGAGAGCGGCCTTCGCGCAAGTGGTTTTTTTAGAAAATTTCTTCTTCACCCTTTTTTATCTCTGTTTAGACGGTTTGTCGTCGGCGCAAAGGCGCTCTTTCCATATTTTGTAGAGCTCAGCCGTCGCCCGCACATCGCCAATGCAGTACTCGGCAATCTCTCTGAAGCGGCTCTCCTGGATCATCCGGGCAATGTCGCTGCCGGTGACTCCGTGGGCTTTGGGTGAAGGGATGCCGAAGGCTTTGCAGTAGAAGTCGAGATTAAAGGGACGGCAGGCCCCCATTTTACCGCCTGCCCCATAAAAGGTTAACTGCTCCAGGAGGTCACAGTGGGGGCTGGCGCTATAGCGGTAACCGAGCCAGTTCTTGTGGCTGATGGGGACATTGAGTAGCGCGGACCTCATATAAAGATAGGGGATATCGAAATTGCGGCCATTGAAGGTGATGAATGTATCAAACTTGAGCGCCATTTCCCAGAAGTGGGCCAGGAGCTCCCCTTCGTCCGGGTAGACGAGATATTCGATTTGCTCTCCCGCTGGCGGGTCATCCTCAAAGTCGTCCGCCAGATAGAGGACTTTGCCGCGGTCGGTTTGCGGGTTGAGCATCCCGATGCAGACTACCTGCCCCGTCAAAGGCCATAGCCCAAAAAGATGGGCAATACTTTGCCGTTTTTTTTCGCTGGAAACCTCGTCGGGCTGGTTTCGTGCATCGCGGAAAAGGTATTCCTGCTGGGCTTCGTCAAAGTTCTCAAGCGGCTGGGCCGTCGTTTCGATGTCAAACACCATCGTCGCCATAGGAACGGATCAAACCATATTCGCTCCTAATTTCCAATCTTTTCCGGATATGAAGAGCTGAGTAAAAGCCAGGTATTCACTTGGAAAATAAGATGCGCGAAGGCTTGCCAATGAGGGGTTACTGTTCTAGACTCGTGCAGTGGGAAGTGAAAACAAAATCATTCTTTGGGAGCAATTGGAAGCCTGGAGAGAAGAGGTTCGAGCCCGGGGTCAGAAGCTTGTGGTGACCAATGGCTGTTTTGATATTCTTCACACCGGCCACGTGGTTTACCTGGAGAATGCGCGCACGGAGGCTGATCTGCTCCTGGTCGGAGTGGATAGCGACGCGTCGGTCCGTTCCCTGAAGGGGCCGAGCCGGCCGGTCAATGGACAGGAGGACCGCGCGCGTCTGGTGGCCGCCCTGGAGGCGGTCAGCGCTGTCTGTATCTTTGAAGGGATTGGAGCGCTGGGGTTCCTCAGAAGAGTGAAACCCGACGTTTACGTCAAGGGAGGCGATTATAAGCTTGAGACTCTTTTGGCGGAGGAGCGTGAGTTTCTGCAAGAGTCCAATACGCGCATCGTGTTTTCTCCCATGGTGGCGGGTAAATCGACCACGGGGTTGATCAAGAAGTTTTTCACCGCCCCGACTGAACAAAAAGAAGAGTAAAGAAAATGAAAAGAATCGTTTCTGTTTTGGCGGCGCTCTGCCTTGGCTGGGTCTGCGCCACGGCGCTCCACGCCGATAAATCTTTGGAAAACAAGGCTTGCCGCAGTGTTCATCTCTTTTACCCGGCACCCGAAGGGGTCGCCTTTTACACGGAGATGAAGGTGGAGAAATCCTCCCGCGGCACCTACTTCATGGCGGCCGGCTTCAATATGGGCTACTACGGCATCCAGGAGCTCTACAACGGCAAGAAACTTTTGATCTTTAGCGTCTGGGACCCGGGCGACCCCCAAGACTGGAAGGCACGGCCTGAATCGGTCAAGGAGGAAGATCGTGTGAAGCTGCTCTACAAGGACCCATCGGTCCGCGTCGGCCGCTTTGGCGGTGAAGGCACCGGCGGCCAATCCTTCCTCGATTATGACTGGAAACTGGGGCAAACCTACCGCTTTTGCGTCTCGGCCAAGCCCAACGGCAACAGAACCGAGTACACCAACTGGTTCTTCGTCCCCGAAGAAAACAAATGGAAAAAACTGGTCACTTTC
>JAGVTF010000240.1 GCA_019136955.1 Verrucomicrobiota bacterium | reverse complement strand
CTTCTGGTTCCTCGAAGCCTGGGCCAGCAAAGAGCAGTTGGAGGCTCACCTGGCTCAACCGCATCTGGTGGAGTTTGTCGCCAAGAAAGACCAGTATCTCACGGAGATGACTGTCACCGTCTGCTCCCAGATAGGTTAAACAGGCTGGGTTGAGGAACTGAGCCATTAAAAGCAACAGCATAAGACCACCGGCAGGAGAACCGGAAGAGTGGCTCCTGCCATGGGGTTTTGTTTTATCGCCGGAACGAGAGAGCTGCCGTGAAAGCCCGGGGGAGAGGAGAGGCGATATTATTTTTAGACATTTTTTGAATGATCAGAGATGAGTAAATTTTTTAGAAACGAAGAGCCTCCGCCGACACCAGAAGAGCTTCAGAGGCGCCTGGAGGAGGCGCTCAAACAGATGGGCCTCCATGAGAGCCCCTTTTTCAAGAGCACCTTTTCCGGTCAGGGTGGAGAGAGCCGAACGACGGCTGCGGCGGATGAGCCGGGCGACAGCCCGCCAGCGCCCAACCCGCCGGACGACCTCAAAAAATTCCACCGCAAGCCCAAAGAGGTTAAGGAATTTCTGGACCGCTACGTGATCCGCCAGGATGAGGCCAAGAAGGTGCTCAGCGTGGCCCTTTGCGACCACTATAATCATGTCCGGCTGGCGCGCGAGGGGAAATCCCAGAGCAATTACTCCAAGCAGAATGTGATTTTGCTGGGACCGACCGGTGTCGGCAAAACCTATCTGGTGCGGAGCATGGCCGAGCTGATTGGCGTCCCTTTTGTCAAAGCGGACGCGACCAAGTTTTCCGAGACCGGTTACGTCGGGGCCGACGTGGAGGAGCTGGTCCGGAGCCTCGTGCGGCAGGCCGACGGTGATGTGGAGAGCGCCCAGTACGGGATTATCTATCTGGATGAGATTGACAAGATCGCCTCGGCCAGCGCGAACCAGGGAGGCCGAGACGTCAGCGGACGCGGTGTTCAGACGAACCTGCTCAAGCTGATGGAGGAGACGGAGGTGCCGACTCGCGCGCCCAACGATATCTCGGGTCAGTTCGAGATGATGATGCAGATGACCGGCGGAGGCGGGCGCAAGCGTCAGCCCTCGACGATCAATACGCGTCACATTCTCTTCATTGTCAGCGGTGCTTTTGAGGGGTTAGAGAAGATCGTCACCAAGCGGCTGCGGGAGGCTTCGATCGGTTTTTCGGCGGCGCGCAATGCCGGTGATGACTCGGCCCAGAAGGATGCCTTTGACCAGGCGACGACTCGGGATTTCATTGATTTTGGGTTTGAGCCCGAGTTTATCGGCCGGCTGCCCGTGCGGGTGGTCTGCAAGGCTCTGGGTGAGGATGATCTGTACCAGATATTGAAGTCCTCGGAGGGGAGCATCGTCCGGCAGTATGAACAATCTTTTGAGGCTTACAAAATAGAGGTCTTCTTCCAGGAGGATGCGTTGCGGGAGATTGCTCGGCAGGCGGCCCAGGAAAGCACCGGCGCCCGCGGTCTCATGACGGTTTGCGAGCGGGTCTTCCGCCAATATAAGTTTGAACTGCCCAGCACCAAGCTGAAGCGCTTTGTCGTGACGCGTGAGGTGATATTGAATCCGGAGGCGGAGCTGAGCAGGCTGTTGGCCGAGGGTGAGCGTGAGCGCTTCAAGGTGTGCGGCGCGGTGGTGCATGAGTTTGCCGAGCGTTTTGCGCAGTCCCACGGTATCCGGATTCGTTTTACCGATGAGGCGGCGATTTTACTGGCGGAAAAGGCGGAGGCCCAGGGGATAAGCGTGCGCGATTATTGCGCCCGCTCCTTTGAGAACTACCAGTTTGGTTTGAAACTGATTCTGCCCCAGCCAGACCAGGAAGAGTTTCTGTTGGGGCCGGAGGCCGTGGAGAACCCTGATGCCTGGCTTAGCACGCGGGTCTTGAAGAGCTACCGGCCGCCGGAAAAGAAAGATTAGGTGAAATTCCTTATTGCTTCCGGAGGACGGTCCGGATATACTCTGTTTTCGAAGAGTCGGCATCTTTGGCTTTAGATGGAAAAGCTTTGGATGTCTCCTGCATTATTATTGCATGCGTACAAATACGGAAAACGAAAATTCCGATTCTCAAAGAACTCAACCCGTCTCGGTGGTTACCGGCGGAGCGGGTTTTCTGGGCAGTCACCTGGTGGATTACCTGATGGATAAGGGCCACCGCGTGATCGCCATTGATAATCTGATAACGGGGAGTGTGGAGAACATCATCCACCTGGCCGGCAACGATAACTTCAAGTTTATCAAACAGGATGTCACTCAATATATCTTCCTGAGTGAAAAGGTCGATTATGTCTGGCATTTCGCTTCGCCGGCAAGCCCGATCGATTATATGGAGTTTCCGATTCAGACGCTGAAGGTCGGCTCGCTGGGAACCCATAAGGCGCTGGGGCTGGCTTTGAGGAACCGGGCCCGTTTTCTCCTGACCTCCACCTCCGAGATTTACGGGGACCCGTTGCGGCATCCGCAGTCCGAGGATTACTGGGGCAATGTCAACCCGGTGGGGCCGCGCGCCTGCTATGACGAGGCCAAGCGCTTTGCCGAGGCGATGACGATGGCTTATCAGCGGGAGCACGGGCTCGATACGCGGATTGTCCGTATTTTCAATACGTATGGGCCGCGAATGCGCCTGAAGGATGGGCGGGTGGTACCGGCCTTTATTTCTCAGGCATTGAGCGGGGAGCCGCTTACGATTTATGGAGATGGGAGCCAGACGCGCAGTTTTTGTTATTGCTCCGATCTGATTGAGGGGATTTACCGGCTGATGATGAGCGAGCATAACTGTCCGGTCAATATTGGCAACCCGAACGAGCTCTCCATCCTGCAATTCGCGCGGGTGATTCTGGAGCTGACTGGGGCTCAACTGGAACTGGTTTACAAAGATTTACCGATGGATGACCCGAAGCAGAGGCGTCCGGATATCACTCTGGCCCGTAATTTGCTTCAGTGGGAGCCGAGAGTGGAGCTGCGGGAAGGGTTAAAGAAAACAATTGAGTGGTTTGCCGGTCGTCCACTTGAGGAGCTGAAGGGCTGAGGAGCTTGGAAAGAAATGAGCTTAGATAGAAAAAGAAGTTTGACGCGATTCTCAAATACTGAGATACTCCTTGCCGATACTTTATCCTCGTGCGGGGGGATGATTATGGCTCCTGTGAAAAACAGGCTATAAGTTTAGGAATATAACATGTTAAGTGCAAAGACGTTTTTAAGTCTCGATTTCGGTTCTGGAAGCCTCAAACTGGCGGAGTTTGAGGTGGCGGAAACCGGTGGACTGCGGCTCAAGCAATTTGGTTTGAGGCCGCTGGGTCTATTGGGTTCGCAGGATGCCGCACGCGAGGGATTGCTTAAAAAAGCGTTTGGCGAAATTGTGGCCGAGCGTCCCATCTCGAGCAAACAGGCCAATGTCTGCGCTCCTGGCTATCAGGTTTTCAATAAGTTCGTCAAGCTGCCTCCGGTCGACAGTTCCAAGGCGGCGCAGATCATTCAGTATGAAGCGCAGCAGAATATCCCCTTCCCGCTGAGTGAGGTCGTCTGGGATTACCAAAAAGTGGGGACCACTCCTGATGGAGCGATGGAGGTGCTCCTGGTGGCGATCAAGAGCGACCTGGTTGAGAGCGTTTTCCGCACGACCACTGAGTCCGGCCGTTCTTTGCAGGTGGTCGATGTTTCAATTTCCGCTCTATCCAATGCTTATCGCTATACTTACGGCCAGAGCAGCGATGAGTGCGTCATGCTCCTGGATATTGGCGCCAAGACGAGCAACGTTCTCTTTTTCGAGAAGGGCCGCTTCTTTAGCCGCTCGCTCAATGTGGGAGCCAATGCGATTACGCAGGAGTTCGCCGCCGAGGCCAAGATGGCCTTTGCGCAGGCGGAGCAGTTCAAGGTGACTGAAGGGTTTGTGAGCCTGGGCGGTGCCTTTGAGGAGCCTGACAATCAGCAGCAGGCGCAGATTTCCAAGATTGCGCGTAATGTTTTGACGCGTCTTCATATTCAGATTAACCAGACGATCCAGTTTTACCAGAAGCAGTCCGAGGGCAGTATGCCGGTCAAGATATACCTGGCCGGTGGAGGCTCAACCTTGCCGTACACGGCGGAGTTTTTTGCCGAGAAGTTCGGAATTGAGGTGGAGTACTTCAACCCGCTCCAGAATATTGAGGTCGCTCCGGAGGTGAACCTTGAGGAGCTGCAGAAGGTGGCTCACTCAATGGGCGAGCTGGTGGGTCTGGCGTTGAGGAACCTGGCGGAGTGCCCGCTGGAGTTCAACCTGGTGCCGCTGCGTGTGCGCGAGAGCCAGAAGCTTGAGCAGAAGAAGCCGTTTTTTGTCGCTTCGGTCGCGGCTCTGGTGATTGGACTTTTCGCGTTGGGCTGGTTCTATGGCAACAAAATGGTGGCTCCCAAAAAGAGAGCTCTCTATGACATAGAGACGCAGATTGCGCAACTGGAGGGGCCTGCCTCCCAGATTTCGGCGGAAAAATCGAAGATCAGCAAAGTTCAGACTGAGCTGGGCGAGATGACCAAGTGGGTGGATGAGCGCTTCCTCTGGTTTGATATTTTAAATGGGCTGCATTTGGCGGCGGCGGAGGCTCAACAGGAAGTGAGCGAGATGCTGACGATGGATTCGGGCCGTGAAATCAAGGCGGGGCTTTGGGTGGACGAGTTTTTACCCGAGCTGCCTGATATGGAAACCGGTCTGGAGGATATTGAATCTTCTTCTTCGAGCAGCAGCAGCGGCGTCAGCTCTGCGGCCGCGGTGCGCCGCATCATGATGATGCGTGGAGGCCGTCCGGTGGCCGGTGGTGCCGGCATGGATTCGCGCTATGCCGGTCTTTTGCAGATGGGCCAGGAGGCTGCCGGAGATGAAGCACCTGCCAACACCAATGAGATTCGAGAAATCAAACTCGTTTGCAAAGGTGTGAATTTGAATCAATTGCGAGTGACCGCCAATGACGAGTTGGCATTCCGGTTTGAAGAAAAGATCAAAGGGATGACTAATCTGTTTGATCCGGAAGCGACCGGACTGGCGGCTCAATCGGCGATGACCAACGCATTCGCAAATACCTTTACTTTTAACGTAAAACTTAAACTGAAGACCCCAGTGAAAATATAGGAGAAAGAGTATGAATCTGGACATGAAAAAAATTCAAGAGTGGGTCAAAAATAACCAGAAACTGGCGATTAGCGCTCTTGTTTCTCTGCTTTTAATCGGAGGCGCCGTCTATTATCTGTTGCACGGCATGAGCGTGAACGCGGCGATGACCGAGGAGCTGGACACAGCCACCCTTCGGTTGAGCTCGCTGGAAAACGCCACGCCTTACCCGAACCAGTCCAACATCGAAGAGATGAAGAAAGAGGTGGTGCGGGTGGAAGAGCTCCGGGAAGACTTTGACAAACGTTTTGCACCGTTGCCGGTCCCCGATGAGACCTATACGGCCAGCGGTTTCAAGTACGAGCTTGAGACGATGGTATCGGAGTTGAACAAAAAGGCGAGGGACCTTGCCATTCAGATGCCGACCAATCGGGTTAATTTTAGCTATTCTTTTACGGCTCAGCGCTCAAACCTGCGGATGGATACGAACAGTCTCCGGATTCAGGCGGAGCAGTTGGCCCACGTCAAATATCTTTGCAACACGTTAATGGATTCGGGCATTTCGGAGTTCATTCGTGTTCGCCGCGCTGCGGGCGCGACCAATGATCTACTCCAGGTGGCAAACAATATGGCGGATTATCTGCCTGCACGTAAGATCATTACCAATCAATTCAGCTTTGCCTATCCCTATGAGCTGGTGTTCAATACCAGCCCCGGTGATTTGGCCAAGTTCGTAAACACTCTTCAACAGAGCCCCTACGGGCTCATGATTAAATGCGTCAAGGTGGAACGTGCCGCTTCGGAGATGACTGATGAGCTGGCGGGTTACCAGGAGACGGTCAACCCGATGATGGGGCGTTACTCGCCCCGCATGATGGGTATGGGTGGCCGTATGGACCCGCGTATGATGCAGCAGCAACCGCAGCAACAGGCAAAAACAGCGGCCGAGGAAGAGGCAGAAAAGGCCTTACCCAAGGTAACCACCACAGTCCTGAAACCGACTGCACTGCGTGTGATGATGTACGTAGACTTTATGCGTCTTAAGACAGAGGAAGAAGCTGCCGAGACGAAGGCCGCCGCCGTTTCTACCGAGTCCGAAGGTATAGACCTGGATGGAGATGATATCCCCGATATTGATATTGAGGGCAACCCGTTGCCGGGTGTGACTCTGGATGAGTACGGAATGCCCTTGCCGAGGGATGCTCAGGCGCAGTAACCGGTCAGGAAAAGGAAAAGACGATGGAATTTTTGAAGGATCATTACGAGAAGCTGGTTTTGGGTGTTATCGTTATCGGGCTGGTCGTGGCTGCGGTGATGGTATCGATGCAGGCAGGCTCCACGGATGGGGAGATGGATGGCTTTGGCTCGACCTATCAGGGCAAGGCCCAGCCTGTCGATACCAGTACGTACCTGATGGCGTTGGCGCGTTTTTCCAATGCCAGCCAGTTGAACTTTGATGAAGGCCACTACCTTTTCAACCCGGATATCTGGCGCCGCAAGCCCGATGGCTCCTTCATTACCGGTGAGGAGCTGGGACCCAAGGGAGTCAAGATCGTACGGATTGAGCCATTGATCTCTTCCATTAAGTTTTTAGATACGGGCGTCAGCTCAAGTACCCGCGCTGCTTTGCAGATAGTGCGGGTAAACGCTCCCGACAGACGGGGGACGCCTCCAACAACCATGAGCACCGTGATGATGAGCGTCGGTGAAGAGAACGACCTTTTTAAACTTCTGGAGGCGCGTCCGCCGGAGGCGCCCAAGGAAGTTTTGCTGGAAATGAAAAAGGATGGCCAACTTGTGACATTGGCCAAGGACCAGGTCTTCGAGCGCGTGGATGGCTACATTGCCAGCCTGCGCTATGACGCTGAAAATCGCAACTTCAACAATGTGAGGGAGGAGAGCACGATCACTCTGCTGGGCGAAACCAACAGGGTGGTGACCTTATCCTCCAACGAAATTGTGTTGCTGAACCCGGCAACGACACTCAAAACTACTTTGAAATATAATGCTGCACCGTAAAACTCGTAGTATGAAAGTTCACAAGAACAGAAAATCCATGTTGGTCAGGGCTGGCCTCCTCTTCTGTGGAGCTCTCCTGATGGCTCTCTGGGCGGAGATAGCTGTCCAGGCGCAGAACGCACCTGTCGTAAAATCTCCCGCACAGGTCGCTGAAGAAGAAGCTGTAAGACGCCAAGAGGCTGTTAAGCAGATTAACACCTATTTGGATAGGGCTGACAAAGCTCGTGCCACAGGCGATTGGACCGAAGCCGCCCGTCTCTACAGCGACGCCTACAAGACCTTGAGTCAGGTGGGCCAGACCGGCGCGACCGAGGAGTATCGGCGCATTGCCGCTGGCATCACCGAGGTGAGCGTCTACGAGGCCGAGCAGGCCCTGAGACAGGGCGATTATAATCTGGCGGTTGAAAAGCTCGATTATGCTCTGCGAGTGGACCCGACGAGCCTGAAGGCTCAGCGTGCTCGGGAGGCGGCGGTTGAGAAGCGCGCCCTGATGAAGAACCGGGTGACCAGTAAAGAGGTCCGCGAGCACGGTGAGGATGTGTTGGTGGAGGCGGCGGAGCTGAACCAGATGGTTCACGACGCCAAGATGCTTTATGAGATGGGCTCATACCAGAAGGCGCAGGAGATACTCCAGGCGGTCCTCAAGGTTGACCCTGATCACAGGGCCGCTCAGAATTACCAGAAGCTTCTGGAGGAGAAGTACGCCTCCAACATCATGCGGCAGCGGAGCCTGGTGGCCGATTCAAGCATTGTTGACGTCGCCCGCGCCTGGGTGCTGACCACGAATGCGCAGAATCTCCCCATTCCCAACGTCATGGCCAATACGAACCTGGTCCATACGGGGATGGGACGCCAAAGAATTTTGAATAAGCTCGACCGCATCACGGTTGCCGAGCTGAGGTTCCCTGGTATCTCCCTGGGTGCTGTGGCGCAGGAGCTGCAAGAGCTCTCCATCAAGAACGACCCCGATGGTGCCGGTGTCAACTTCCTGATCAGCAACGGTATCGACCAGAAGCGCGCCGGTCTGGACAGCCTCTACACCGACTATACCGATATTGACCCGATGACCGGTATGCCCCGTATTGGTACGGGGATGATGCTCGGCTCAATGGGCGGCGGCGGTATGGGCGGCGGCGGCATGGGCGGCATGGGTGGCGGCGGTATGAGTGCCAATCAGTTCATGAGAATGGTGCAGGATGCTCAGAACATTGGCGAGAAGTACAACGTCTATTTGGAGCCCGGTTTGCGCAATGTCCGCCTGATGGATATTTTGGACGCCGTGGTGAAGTGCTGCGACCGTCCGCTCAAGTACTCGGTCGAGGATTATGCGGTTATTTTCAGCGCACGCGAGCTGGCAAACGACCAGTTCTTCCAGAGAACCTTCCGTGTGGACCCGAACACCTTCTGGCAAGGTCTGGTCTCGGTGAGCTCTGAAGAGGTTGGAGTGGAAGGCTCCGGCGGTACCAGTTCACGCAGCAGCGGAAGCACGACCGGCGGTTATGTGGCCCGTGTTTATACGGCCGGCAACTCTTCCGGTGGTGGTGGCGGCGGCGGCAGCCAGGATAGCGGCGGCTTGCCCTATGTCACGATGGAGCTTGATAGCGGAATGGTGCAGGAACGTGTCCGTCTCTTCTTCCAGTCCGTGACCGGCGTGCAGTTTACTTCGGGGAGTTACTCGACCCAGGGTATCGGCATGATGATGATGGCCGGTGGTGGACTTCAATCTTTGAGTGGTATGCTTGGCGGCCAGGGCGGCATGGGCGGCGGCCAGCAGATGATGCAGCAGGACCAACAGATGGGCACCGCGCGCCCCGGGCATACGCTGGTCTTTAACGATCGCCGCGGTCTGCTCTGGGTACGCTCCACGACAGAGGTTCTGGACGTGATCGAGCAGGTGATTCAGACTTTGAACGCGCCTCCGCCTCAGCTTTCCATTGAGGTGAAGTTTGTGGAGGTGGAGCAGAATGACAGCAAGGCTCTTGGCTTTGACTGGTACCTGGGTAACTTCACTTTTGGCAGCGGCAAGGTGGGCGCCACCGGCGGTACGGCCCCTGTTTATCAGGGCAACCCGACCGAGTCAAACCCGCTTGGCTCCTTCCCCTCCTATTCGGATGCATCGGCCCAGACGATGGGTAATATCACCAGCGGACTGGCTGAGAACAACAGCGGTATCCCGACTCTGGCGACGATTACCGGTATTTTGACCGACCCGCAGTTCCGCCTCGTTATCCGCGCCATGGAGTCACGTACCGGCGTGGAAGTGATGAGCGCGCCGCGCCTGGTCACGCTGAGTGGCCGCCAGGCTCAGATTCAATCAACCACTTTGCGTAACATCGCTACCGATGCCGAGGTGAGCGCCTCTGAGGTCAGCTCTACTTCCGGAACCAGCGTTTCGGGCGGTACTTCGGCGACCGTGCAGGCGATGGGTATGGTTCAGCCGGAATCGGCCGCGGTGGCGACCGGTCCGACTCTGGACGTGATCCCCTATGTTTCAGCCGATGGTTACTCTATTCAGATGACGCTGATTCCTTCGGTGGTGCAGTTCCTGGGTTATGGTAACCCGGACGTCCCTGCAGCGGCGGAGTTTGAAGCCAGCTTGCAGGCGCAGGCCGGCAACCTGAGCTCTCCGGTGCCGTTGCCGCGCTTCCTGGTTCGCCAGGTGACCACCTCCGTGATTGTGTGGGACGGCCAGACGGTGATGCTCGGAGGATTGATCTCCGAAGATGTCTCCCGGACTCGCGAAAAGGTACCCGTTCTGGGCGACCTCCCGCTCGTGGGCAGACTCTTCCGTAGCGAAAGCAATAGCTCCGGCAAGAAGAACCTGATTATTTTCGTATCGCCTCAGATCATTGACCCGGCCGGTAACCCGGTTCACGACCTGACCGATATTGAAAACCTGCCTTATAACCCGAACTCCGTGCCGATACAGGCTGACCGCGATATTCGCGTGGCTCCCGGGACGCTTCAGGCCTCGACTGCGGCATATTAAGGGGGCAGGTGACACCGCTTTGGCTGTGGAGGACTGTGCGATAGTGAGCAGACAGGAATCGGCAGCCAGAGTGTTAATCGTGGATGGGCACGCCCTGGCGTACAAGATGTTCCACGCATTGCCCGAGATGAAGTCTCCGGCTGGTGCCCCCACGAATGCGATCTTTGGATTTATAAAAAGCTTACGCAAGACGCTTGATGAGCTCCGTCCCAGTCACGGTGCCGTGGTTTGGGATGGCGGTTTGAGTGCGGAGCGTCTGGCGCTGCTGCCTGAGTATAAGGCACAGCGTGCGCCGATGCCTGAGCCACTGCGCTCTCAGTTGGGCCCCCTCCAGGAATGGGTGAGCCTGGCCGGATGGGAGTGTATTCTCGAGGAAGGGGTCGAGGCTGATGACATTATCGGCACTCTGGCTCTGGAGAGTGAGCGCGGCGGGGCTGAGGTCCTGATTTTGAGTCCGGATAAGGATTTTATGCAGATCGTTTCTGAACGGGTGCATCTTTTGCGGGCTCGAGGCGGAAGTCTGGAGCGTTTTACGCCGGGACTGGTCCGCGAAAAAATCGGTGTCGCTCCTGAGCAAATCGTTGACTGGCTCAGCCTGGTGGGTGATGCCAGCGACCACATCGAAGGAATCCCCGGTGTGGGACCCAAGACGGCCACGAAACTCCTGGAGGAGTTTGGCTCGCTTTCTGCTCTTTTGGAGCGAGTGGAGCAGGTGCAGCCGGAGCGAATCAGGGGGCTCCTGGAGAAACACAGGGCTTTGCTGGAACGCAACCAGGAGCTGGTCAGGCTGATGCGGATTGGGCAGTGGGAGCTCTCACTGGAGCGGTTGGCCCTTGGAGAGGGTGACCGTGCGGGAGAAGATAAGTTTTTGGGTGATTGGGGTTTAAAGAGCCTGCGGCGAGAGCGGCAGGAGCCGCCTCTGAGACAGGCGGAATTGTTTTGATAGATTGACGAGATAGACGATTATGTTGGCAATGAAAAAAGCCGGTAAGAATTGGGCGATGTTGCTTTTGGGCAGCTTGGCTTTCTCTGGGATTGTGTTCTGTGCAACGGCGCAGGTAACCGAAAGTGGCGCTCTGGGCCGTGATGGAACCGAGTTCCTGGCCACTTCGACGGGGCGCCTGCCCGGAGAGCAGACCCATCCCTCTCTGGCCCTGGGCGGGCAGGGTGGTTTCCTGGTCTGGGAGGATAACGTGTCGGACCTGGACGGTCTGGGCGTTTCGGCTCAGCGTCTGGATGCCTCTCTCCAGCCGGTGGGCGGTGAATTTCGGGTCAATGAAATCGGCAAGGCAGACCAGGAGGCCCCCGTTGCCGCGATGTTGAGCGGCGGGCAGGCTCTTTTCGCCTGGCAGAGCGGCGTGCGCGGTATCCAGAAGGTCGCTTATCGTCTATTGGACGAGAATGGCCTCTTTGGAGCGGAGCAGAGCCTTTCACAGGAAGGCCTTTACCAGAAAGAGGTTCAGGTTGCCGCGCTTACCGATGGCACGGCGGTGATTCTCTGGAGCTCGGCCGATGCTTCCGGCAAGCCGATGGGCGTCTATATGCAGCGGGTGAGCGCCAGCGGCGAAAAGCTGGGCGGCATTCAGGCCGTCTCTTCCGCTTTGGGCAATCGCTCCGGCTCCATCGCCGCTTTGAGCGATGGCGGCTTTGCGGTCGCATGGCTCAAGGAGAGCCTCTCCACGGAGTTAAACCCTGATGGCTCCTACAAATCTGCACAATTGGATGCGGGAGTGAAGGTACAACTGTTCGGCAATGATCTTGGCGCTCTGGGCGGCGTATCGACGGTTTCGCCTGTTGGCGAGATAGTTTCCAACCCGACCATCGCGGCCGGCCCTTACGGCATGGCGGTGGCATGGAGCGTCGTGGTGCTCTCGGAGAAATCCCAAACCTGGGATGTGGGAGGCGCAGTGCTTGACTTGACCGGCAAGCCGGTGAAGAGCCTGCCTGTCATTAACACCTATTTGCCAGGAGACCAATTTTTGCCCCAGTTGGCAGCCTGCCAGGAAAATTACTTTGCCGTCTGGACGAGCCTTCGCCAGGATGGCTCCTTTGAAGGCGTTTTTGGCCGTCTCTTCAATGCTTCAGGCTTTGTAAGTAATGAGGTGCAGGTGAATACGACCAGTTTCCTCAATCAGATACATCCGACGGTGGCCGCCAGTGAAAGAGGTTTCATGGTTTGCTGGAGCAGCTACCTGTTGGGTGATGCCAGTTTTGACCTGATGGCCCAGCGTTATCTGTGCGATTCGGACGGCATCGTTTTGGACCAGCCCGAAGCGCCTTTCGCCTATGGTTTGACCGAGTATGAAATTTTCGTCTCCTGGCCGGCAGTCGCAGGCAGAGCCGTCAAGGAGTACCAGCTCTTTATTGATGGGGCGCCGGCTTTGAGCCTGAGCGAACCGTTCTATACGCTGGAAGATTTGAGCCCGGGCAGCAGCCGCTCCTTCAGCTACCGTTATGTTCTGGAGAGCGGAGTCGTTTCACCGGTCTCCAAGATAACCACTGCCAAAACCTGGGGGGCTGATAAGAACCGTGATGGATTGCCCGATGATTGGCAGGCTCTCTATTTCGGCTCCGATAAGGATAAATGGCCGAGCGCCTGGGAAGACAGCGATGGAGACGGCGTCAGCAATCTGGATGAATTCCTGGCCGGTACCGATCCAACGGACCCCGAGAGCGCTCTCAAGACAAGTTTGAAGGTGACCGCTCAAGGCGTGCGCCTGGAGTGGGGCACTGTACCGGGTTTTGTTTATCAGGTTCAGAGCTCTGAAGGTATGCAGGAATGGGCGAACCTGGGCGTGCCGCGTCGCGCCACTGCCGGGAAGGATTCCATCGCACTGGAGCCCGACAAGAAGAGGTTCTTCCGCATTGTTCGCGTGAGCCGTTAAGTGAATGAAGATGAATAAGATATTTAGTATGGCTACTTTGATGAAAAAGTTGATGGTTGTGGCCGCTTTGGCGGTGACGGCATACACGATGCAGGCCTTTTCCCTCCTGGGACCGTGGGCGCAGTGGCAGGTGAGCACTCTCTCCTATCAGCTCG
>JAGVTF010000226.1 GCA_019136955.1 Verrucomicrobiota bacterium | reverse complement strand
TCCTCTGGGGGTGAGGAGATATCAAAGGTTTTCGAGTAGCGCACTGCAGCGGAGTAGGCATTCGTCCAGGCAATGAAATACCCTTGCCAGCCATCCAAAAAGCCAAGGCGGAGGAAGTAGGCACGAAAAAAGCGGTAAAAGGGGCGAAAGCCCAGATGCAGGATGCAGGGTGCCTTGCCTGACTGTTGGAAATGCTCTGCAAAATCATTGCTGTAGGGGATGATTTTGGAAATCATCCTGTCTATTGATTCGCCGCTGTAATGGAGCAGATTGGAGCGAAGCCTTCCTTTTTTCCCATCCAGACTTAAGCGACCATGGGGGTTAACTCCTCCCCAGACAGCCTTGCCGCGCTTCCAGAGCCGGAGCTGCCGGTCTGGATACCAGTCACCATGGCGTATCCAGCGACCTTGAAAAAAGGAGAGACGCGGAAAGTCAAATCCGCTATAGCTATGAGTCAGTTTCTCATTGGCCAGTGTATGAAAAATTTCTTCCCTGAGCTGGGGTGAGACAACTTCATCTGCATCAAGCCCCAGAATCCATGGCTGCGTTGCTTTATCATTGGCACTGTTTTTCTGGTCAATAAATCCCTTCCAGGGCTCCCGATATACTTGCGCACCATAGCTGGCTGCAATCGTATCGGTGCCATCGGAGACTTCTTCATTCAAAACAACGATGACCTCAGAGACCCACGGCTGAACACTTTCCAGAGCCTTGCCAATGCGGTGGGCTTCGGCTCCAGAAATCATACAGACGCTAATAGGCAGTTTTTGTTGTTCAGATAAAGCATTCATCTTTTTAAGCGATGAAATTTACCTCCTGCCAGGTGGGTGGCAGCTTTCACTCTTCTGGCAGGGTGGCAGCCAGTATGTGGGAAAATTTAGAGAACTTCCCAAACTGCTTCCTCTTCCGAGTCACAAAGCGGGAACATCTCGGCAAAACCTGCTATTTCCAGAATATGGCGCACAGTTCCCTTGGGGATATAGATGGCCATTTTGCCGCCGGTTTTTTTCAGCTCTTTGCCAAGCTCTAAAATGGCACAGAGTCCCGCCGAGCTCATGTAGTCTACATCGGATAAGTTAAAGACAAAGAAAAGGTTGCCAGCTTGTAATAGAGGTTCATAGTAGGATTTAAACTCTGGCACTCTCTCGGCATCGACTCTGCCACTGACGCAGATAATCTTCACCTTGTTGGAGGAGTCAGAACGAATGGCGGCCGAGGTGCCAAAATCCTTTGAATTGGCTTTCAGCGCCTTTCCCAGGCTGTCATAGATCGGGAATATCTGGTTGAAACCAGCCAGCTCCAGAATCTGGCGCACGGTTCCGGCGGGGACACAAATGGCGATGCTCCCCTCAGCAGCTTTTATTCTTTTGCCGATTGTGAGAATTCCACACAGACCGGCTGAGCTGAGGTATTCAAGCTCCGAAAAATCTAAAACCAGCTGGTTGCCATACTGCCCCAAAGCTGCATTGCAGCGAGCCTCAAACTCACTGGTTGCATCAGCATTGAGTCTTCCGGTGATCTTCAAAACCGCTGCTCCCAGCATTTCGCTTACTTCGATTTGCATAATAATCAGTAGACTTGATTTGCCGCCAATGGGCAAACATTTTTTTCTTTTTTTGCGATTTTACTCTTCCTCTCCGTCTCCAAAAATCTGCTTGATCCGTTCTGGGTCAGGCGGAGAGGTTAAAAGGCTCACAACCGGTGTCACAACAAGCGGTACGATCATGGAAATGGCACCAGCTACGGGGATGCCCGGGCTGCCCCATTTCAGGAAGAGTCCCACCGAGATGGAGAGACCGCTGATCATCCCCGCATAGGCTCCGGCTTTGGTTGTTCTGCGCCAAAAGAGCCCGTAAACATAAGGTGCCAGGAAAGCCCCACCCAGAGCCCCCCAGGCAATCACCATCAAGTTTACGATAAAATTAATCTGCTTCATTGCCAGAACGAGAGAGACCAGCACGAAGACCCCGCACAGTAGACGCATATAGAGCATCGTGCGGCGGGTCTTTTTCTCTTCAGATGCTTTGGAAAAGGCACCGTAAATATCGATGGCAATCGCTGAGCTGGAAACCAAAACCAACGAGGAGAGGCTGGACATCGAAGCCGAAAAAACCAGAAGCAAAATCACCAGTACCAGCCAGGCCGGCACAAAGGTAACAATAAAGTGGGGGATGAGGATATCCAGGTTCACTCTGCCGGCGGCGTTGGTGATTGGGTCCAGATCGCCCGGGTTCGGGAAAAAGAGATGAGTCAGGGCTCCCGTGTAGTAGGCGCCAAAAGAGAGGAGCAAAGAGATGGTGCCAGCGATGAAGACGATTCTCAAGACATCCTTTTTATCACGCATCGAGTAAAACTTCTGTACCATCTGCGGCAGAGACCATGGCCCAAAGCTGGTGATAAAGACCAAAGCAACCAGGGTGAGCCAGCCAGGGAAAAGAGCGCCGTTGGTGCTTGTTTTCAATATCCCATCAGGGGTAAAAAGATCAGGCATGTGGACCGGGCTCATCAGCTGTTGGAAGGTCTGCACAAAGCCCCCTTTCATGTGAACTAACAGGTAAACCATCAGCATCACACCGGCCAGCTCAACCAGGCCGCGTACAAAATCGCTGATTACTACAGCAAAATAGCCACCCATTACCAGGTAAACTCCGGTCAAAACGGCCAGAAATATCAGCGCCTGCCCATACTCAAGACCCATTGTTTTTTCGAACAGGTAGCTCAACCCCATGTAAACTGAGGCAGAGTAGGGGACCAGAAGTGCAAAAATCGTGATTCCAGAAAAGACCTGCAGCGGTTTGCTGTTATAGCGGGCTGAGAGGAACTCGGGCATCGTCATGGCGTTGAGCCGGGCGGTCATCACGCGCGTTCGCCCAGCCAGAACCAGCCAGGCCAGAACCGTCCCGATCAGTGTGTTGCCCAGGACAATCCAAAGCGTATGCAGACCAAAGCCCCAGCCGAGTTTGCCCGCATAGCCAATAAAGATGACCGCCGAAAAATAGCTCGTCCCGTAGGCAAAAGCGCTCATCCAGGGTCCCAGAGAGCGATTTCCCAAAAAGAAATCCCCGACATTGCGGGTTTTCTTCATACACCAATACCCGATGCCGAGCATTGCCAAAACATAGATAATCACAATGCTCACATAAAGAGCAGTGTGAGTCGAAGCCGTATTCGTTAGATTCTCTTCCATTGCATCCTGCGCAAGCGGAGATTATTCTCCGATTACTCCCCGCTGTCAATCAAATGCACTCA
>JAGVTF010000100.1 GCA_019136955.1 Verrucomicrobiota bacterium | reverse complement strand
AGCGTGGATCCCGGACCTTCTTCAGTGTCACTCCATACTTATTCCAATCTGTCTTCTCGAGCAGTTCCTTATAGGTTGGGTAATGAGTATCGGCCAACATATAGCACGGGGAGCGCCACCCCTGGGGGGTCACAGTCGGAATAGCCCAGGCTGTGCAGGAGAGGTCTCTCTTGCCGACCAGAAACTCCTGATAAACCACAGTCCCATAAAGGTTAAACTTTGCAGCCCATCGCTGAAAATCCTTGAATTTTTTACGAGTTTCTTTGCGCGTCAGGTAAAAATCATCAGGGTTTTTCCCCAGTCTCTTGACCATATCGACTTTAGCCGCATCGTAATCATACCCGGGAGAAATAGTATGCCCGTCAACGCCAAGCCAGGAAAGATACTCCAGCAGCCGCTCCAGTTCATCCATATCCGTTTCGCAGAACACAGTTGCATTGGTAGCCACTTGAAAGCCCAGAGCTTTTGCCAGCCGTATTCCCGCTATGGCTTCACGAAAAACCCCTTTGCGCTCCACAATCATGTCGTGTGTTTTTTCCATTCCATCAAGATGGATATTCCAGTAAACACGCCAGTGAGGGCGAATGACCGGTTGGGAGTTTCCTTGGCGAATTTTGGCGGCATCCTCCTCTGAAATAAGAGATTCAGAAATCAGCGTCTTGATCAGGGGCTCCATCTCTTCTGAGTAGGCAGCGGCCATATACTCTTTAAGTTTTTGGCGTAAAAGCAACCCATTAGTGCAGAGATATACAATGCGCTTTTGCTTTAAAAGTCCTTCTACCAGCAGCTCCAGCTCCGGATACAGCAGGGGCTCACCCCCGCAGACAGAAACCATAGGCGCATTACACTGCTGGGCAGCATCCAGGCAAGCCTCCAGAGACATTCTGTCGCTTAATTTCGTGGAGTACTCTCTAATTCGGCCACAGCCTGTACAAGCCAGATTACAAGTATGCAGGGGCTCAAGCTGTAGCACCATTGCAAAGCGCGGAACTCGAAACAGCTTTTGCTTAATCAAGTGTGCCGCTATTTGAAGTGTCGTTCTAAATGGAAATCTCATATCATTACCCTGTCCCTAACCATCTCACAGAGCAAAGCACTCAAGGGATATGACAGCAGGCGCTACCCTAGTCGCTATTGGAAACAAAGGTTCCGGATTCAGAGTTCGTGAAAATCGAAGGATTCACTCTTTCATCCACTGCGACAACTGCTGGCTTGTGCTCCTGATTCGGCTGAGTCTGAACGAGCCCAGGCACAAAAAATGATGCCGGAGAAACCCCATGTGAGCCGGAGAAACCGCCACAACCCGGAAGTGCCAGCATCGCAGGAAGTAAGGCTATAATCGCCCATAGTTTACCATGTTTCAGGTACGCCATCCATTAATTTTAAGGCAATTCTGGGTCTTGCGCAATCTCTAATACGAAAAAGAGACCCTCGTATTCCTAAAGCGCAGATATTTATTCTGCTAAAACCTCAGACTGAGTAATCTTAAAGCTGTAAGCATGCAGGCAAGGCACCTCATCTACTGAAAGTTGGGGGACTTCTATAGTCAACGTTTCCCCTTCCACCTTATAGTGCAGCTTGCCTTCATGGCCCAGCAGGGTCACTTCAGTTTCAGGAGAAACCTTGATCTTTTTGATCAGCAGCTCTTTCCCGGGCCAACCAGTGGTAATAGCATAGTGTGTATCACCTTTTTTGGTGAAGAAACACTTCTTAACCGCACTGTCACCCCTGGGCTTCTGACCAATCTGCTCCATAATACTATCTGAAACCATATATTGCCCTCTTTTCTGATCAGGCCGCTCACCCTCCGTCCATTCACTGGTGCGCTTTGCACAGCGGGTTCCGTAAATCGCCTCGCCATTCACTTTAAGCCAGGCACCGATATCGAGCAGTTTTTGCTGCATGATGGGAGGAATAAGCCCAAACTCGTCAGGGCCAATATCAAGCAGGAGATTTCCTCCACGGCTAACCGTATCCGCCAGAGAAATGATAAAATACTGGCTGCTCTTATATCCTTCAGCGGCCTCTCTACGGCTGTACCCATAGGAGTGTCCCATCCCGCGAGACTCCTCCCAGGCATAAGAATCATCCTGCATCCCTGCTGCGTATTCAGTGGTAAAATAACCCCCATTTTTATGCCGGCACTCACTGCCCCAGCGGTCATTGACAACGACTTGATCCTTACACGGAGATTCATTATAGAGCCATGCGAGGAGCTCTTCACTCTTCCAATCCGCCGAAGGCATATCCCACTCTCCATCCGAGAAAATAATATCCGGACTGTAGCGGCTCACCACATCCTTAAACTGCGGGAAAAGATGCTCTCTCACATACTGCTTGCGGTCTTTAAGCCAAAGCGGGTTATACCATTCATAGAGGGAGTAGTAGAAGCCAAAGCGCAAACCTCTTTCGCGGCAAGCTGTTGAAAGCTCCCCCAATAAATCACGCTTGGGCCCCACATCCATACTGTTCCAGGCGCGTCCCCAGGTACGGTTGGCCTCTGCACTGGGCCAAATTGCGTAACCATCATGGTGTTTGGACGTAGGCACCACATACTGAGCCCCCGACTTTACGAAGATATCCGCCCAAAAAGCTGGATCGTACAGGTTTGCTTTAAAGAGAGGTGCAAAGTCTTTGTACTCAAAATCTCCTCCATAGGTATCCACATGATAGCGCCACCAGGGATTATTGGGGTTGCGGTCTGCTATCCGGTTCCAATACCACTCTGAGTACTGCCCTTTGACTGCCCAACTGGGCACGGCATAAATCCCCCAGTGAATAAAAATCCCAAACTTTGCATCAGCAAACCATTGAGGATTGGGGCGACTGTTTAGGGATTCCCAATTGGCTTCGTATTTTTTCGCCGGCTCCTGAGCTTTTACACCAGCAGCACCTGCGGCCAGAACCCCCATTATTCCGGCAAAAACTAATGCGTTGATGATTCTAGTCTTTATCTTCATATCGGTGAGATAATAAAAAAAAGCACTCCCTGGAGCAAGCACAATCAGAGCCACCTTACTATTTCCCCACTTTTTCCTGTTTTATCCCCGGTGTTGTTTTTTTAAATCAGGCTTGCCCTGTCAGCTCATTTTGCTAGAATACTCTCTCGTATGAAGAAACTTTCAAGACGTACTTTTATAAAGACTGCTTCCACAGCCTTTGCAGTGCCATTCATTCTTCCTTCCAGTATTTGGAATGCCAAGTCAGAAGAGAAGCCCAATAATCGCTTGAACATTGGCTTTATCGGAATT
>JAGVTF010000128.1 GCA_019136955.1 Verrucomicrobiota bacterium | reverse complement strand
TTGGGGCGTTTTGATGGCGAGAACTACCAAATCGGTTTTGTGGATACCGCCCACACTCCTTATCATGAGATGATCGAAGAGGTTATTAAGGCTCACGAAAACGTTTATGAGATCATGATGGGCAATAAAGAGCCTTACGATACACCGGTCAAGGCATTGCGCCCTATCAGCTTCTAAGCGGCTTCATCAACTGATTGAAATAAAAAATCAAACCTGAAACAGCTTTATGGCAGTTTCGGGTTTGATTCTTTTTATGCGCAACAGCAAGCCCAGTTTGCTACAGAGATGACTTTTGGCTTAGATACTCTTTAAGGTATTTCCCTGTCCAGGTATCAGCTTGGGCAACTTCCTCCGGAGTACCCTCAGCAACGATGCGCCCGCCCCCTTCTCCTCCTTCGGGTCCCATATCGATCACCCAGTCAGCCTCTGCAATTAAATCATAATTATGCTCTATGACCAAAACAGTATTGCCAACATCGACCAGTTGCTGGATTACAGAAACCAGCTTTTCCACATCGCTGGCATGAAGCCCAATGGTGGGCTCCTCCAAAATAAAAAAGCTGCCCTTTGCCTCAGCATGCTTTAGTCCCTGTGTCTTGGGCTCAAGCCCTCCCAAAAGATGAGTTACAAGTTTCATCCGCTGAGCCTCGCCACCGCTTAAGGTGGGGCTGCTCTGCCCGATATTAATATAATCCAACCCTGTATCAGAAAGGGCCTTGAGAGACTTCAAAACACGAGAGTGATTTTTAAAAAAGGCTATCGCCTCCTCCACAGACATATCCAGAACCTCGGCAATGTTCTTCCCCTGGTAGCGAACATCCAGTGTCTCAGGGTTAAAACGGCTTCCTCCGCAATCATTGCAGGGTATGTAAGCTGGCGGCATAAAGTTCATCGAAATTTTAACCAATCCTGCTCCCGAACATCCTGTGCAGCGGCCCAGTTTGCTATTAAAAGAAAAACGGCCAGCCTGATAACCTTTGGTGCGGGCATCCGGTGTCTGAGCAAAAATTTTACGAATTAAATCAAAAAAGCCAATATAGGTAGCTGGGACACTGCGGGGAGTCCTGCCTATCGGAGACTGATCAACCTCATAAATAGCGCGAATACTTTGAGCTCCCGTGATTAAGTTCTTCACCTTTTTGCGAGAAGTTGACTTTGTTTTGCGCTCTTCCAGATGCTGTTTCAAGGCCGAGTAAAGGCACCCACGAGCCAAAGAACTCTTCCCAGAACCGCTCACTCCGGTAATGACAATAAACCGATTTAAAGGAAATTTTACAGTCAGCCCTTTCAGATTGTGGAGAGTCGCGCTTTTTAAAGTCAACCAGGAGCTCGGGGTATGTTGAGATTTGGGTGCTTTGGCAGCGCGTTGCTGCTTATTCAAGTTTACAGATCTTCTTTCTCCACGGGCAGGAAATTTGCAATGACTGTTTGATAGGAACTGAGCAGTCTGAGATTTTTTACACTGCAACAGCTTTTGAAGAGTCCCTTGAAAAACGATTTCCCCACCACGAACTCCAGCCCCGGGCCCCATATCTACCAGATAATCTGCTTCACGCATGGTATCTTCATCGTGTTCCACAACGAGCAGAGTGTTGCCTTGCGAGCGAAGCTTTTTCAGGCTGGAGATAAGAAGCGCATTGTCACGAGCGTGCAGACCAATCGTCGGCTCATCCAACACATAAAGCACACCGCTCAAAGTAGAACCCAACTGTGCAGCCAGTCGGATGCGTTGAGCTTCCCCTCCGCTTAAGGTAGGTATTCCACGGTCCAGGCACAGGTAATCCAGGCCCACAGTATTTAAAAATGAAAGCCGGCTTTTAACTTCGGGGAAAATATCGCGGACTATATCCAAAACAAACTCATCTTTAACCTCTATTTTGGAAAACAGTTTTAGCGCCTGATCCGCGTTCATTGCGACCAGTTCCGCCAGCGAAGGCCCCTTTGGCAGGCCACTAAACCACTGGACAGGCAGTCTTACCATACGAGACATCGGCTTCAGTCGAGAGCCATGGCACTCATGACAAACTTCCCGCTCTTCTTCCATCCAGCTAAACCACGATTCTTCTATATCCTCGGCTCTGACTCCACGCTTCACGTCTGGCAGGTAAAACGTCTCTCCAAATCCACGGCATGAGGGGCACCAGCCACGCGGACTATTAAAGCTGAAATCATAAGGGTCAAGCTGAGGATAGGAGCGTGCGCACTTTGGGCATGAACGATGGGCCGAATATATTTTTTCCTCACCATCTGGGGTAATGATAGAAAAAACACCTTTTCCGACACTCAAAGCTTCTTCAAGTTTTTTTACAATCTCATCTGCTGAGGGCAATTGAGAAAAAACGACCACATCAATATCATGAGGATTATAACGGCTCAGCTTGGGAAGAGGTTCAAGGTGATAATATTCTCTATCCACCCTCACCTGCTGGAATCCTTGCTTACCGATCTTTCGCAACAGCTCAATATGCGTGCCCTTTCGTCCCCGCAAAATAGGCGCCAGGCAGATGATCTTTCCTTTTTTGGTTTTGGCTAAATTTTTCTGGGCTTCTTCAATTACATTTTCCCGGGTTCCTCCTGTTATCGGAATATCACAATCCTCACAATACTGGACTCCCAGCCGAGCATAGAGAAGCCGGAAAAAGTGGTAGACCTCTGTCAGGGTGCCCACTGTGCTCTTGCCTCCGCCACGCGTTGAACGCTGCTCAATGCTGACCGCAGGAGGGATTCCTTCAATGTAGTCCAAATCCGCTCGTGGCAACTGCTGGACAAACTGCCGCGCATAGGCATTCATGGAATCCAGGAAGCGACGCTGACCCTCAGAAAAAAGCACATTAAATGCAAGCGTGCTTTTCCCCGAACCACTGACACCGGTCACGACAATAAACTTGCCGTGAGGGAGCTCCAGCGACAGGTTTTTTAAATTATGCTCACGGACTCCTTCGAGCCTGATGACCTTTTTCGCCATTAACGTTTTTCCTGAATTAAAACCAAAGCCCCCTCGCTCCGAGCCAACGTATGTACAAAAATTGCTGAGGGTTTGCTCTCCCTTTGCAAACCTGCTATTTCTGGAATTCCTATAAGCGATCGCTCCGGATTCAATCCCAGCCGCGTTATATCTTTGGGCCCCAACGTTAAGTTCCAATCAAGATTGCCCCAGTTAACTACAACAAGCAGCGCTTGCAAGCCCCTCTTATAAACGGAAACCAAAATATCTTTGTTCTCTATCTCCACAGGAGCCGGTCTTTCCCAATAACCTGTGAAATCGC
>JAGVTF010000194.1 GCA_019136955.1 Verrucomicrobiota bacterium | reverse complement strand
AATATGCACAAGGCCTTCCTTGCCAGGAAGCACTTCCACAAAACAGCCAAACTCCTTAATGGAAACCACCTTACCTCTGTATATCTCACCCACTTTAATTTCAGCGGAGAGAGCCTCAACAGCAGCACGGGCTATCAACATTCCTTCTTCGTTATTGCCATAAATACGGACAGTACCATCATCTTCAATATTGATTTCACAGCCTGATTCATCGCAAAGTGCTTTAATGTTCTTGCCGCCAGGGCCAATCAAGGCGCCGATCTTATCTTCAGGAATCTTCAAGGAGACTATGCGCGGAGCATATTTACTGATATTTTCTCTGGGAGCAGGAATACAATCTTTCATCTCCTTGAGGATAGAGAGTCTGGCCAGACGGGTTTTTTCTAAAGCTTCAGAAATAATATCCAAAGATACCCCCCTGAGCTTCAGGTCCAGTTGAAAACCGGTGATCCCTTTTTCGGTTCCGGCAATCTTGCAATCCATATCACCAAAGGCATCTTCCCAGCCCATGATATCTGTCATCACCACATGGCGCTTCAGATTGCCTTGTTCATCAAATTCTGTGCAGAGCCCCGCGCTGATACCAGCCACAGGACGAACAATCGGGACTCCTGCATCCATCAGTGCCAGAGTGCCTGCGCAAACAGTCGCCATGGAGCTGGAGCCGTTTGATTCCAGCACCTCTGTTGAGATACGGATAGCATAGGGATAATCCTCCAGAGGCAACATCGGCTCAATTGAGCGCTCTGCCAAAGCACCATGACCAATTTCACGGCGCCCCGGTCCCATGATGCGACCAGTTTCGCCAACGGAGAAGTTCGGGAAGTTATAGTGGAGGAGAAACTGTTTTTGGTGATTCCCTCCTGTGTAGGCGTCAAACTCCTGTGCATCTTCCATGGACCCCAAGGTGGCCATGGCAAGAGCCTGGGTTTCGCCGCGTGTGAAAATTGAAGAGCCATGAGAACGTGGCAAAATCCCAACGCTCATTGAGAGCGGTCTGACATCATCCAGTCCACGGCCATCCATGCGCTGGCCTTTATCCAAAAGGAGCGCCCGTACTGTCGAGGATTGCATCTCAGAGAAGATATTATTGACCACGGCATTCTTGATTGCCTCCTCCCCGAATTTGGCAGTCAACTTTTCTGCAAGTTCGGTTTTGATTGCAGCAACTGCAGCTTCACGCTCCAGCTTTCCCACAATTGTCAAAGCTGGCATCAGGCGATCGGCCACAATATTTTTTGCTTCTTCAATAATTTCAGCAGGGGTTTTCGCTGCTTCAAAAGTCCTCTTAGTCTTACCGGCTGCTTTGACAAGTTCGCGCTGAGCCGCAATCATCGGCTGGATAGCAGCTTGGGCAAATTGCATTGCTGCGCTAAAGTCCTCTTCGCTAATCTCATCCGCAGTGCCTTCAAACATGACCACTTTGTCGCTATCACCCACATAGACAAGGTCCAAATCGCTCTCTTCCATTTGAGAGTGAGTCGGGTTGACGACAAACTGCCCCTCTACACGACCCAGACGGAGTGCGCCCAAAGGGCCAGCCCAGGGGATATCACTTATTTCCAATGCTGCCGAGGCTCCCAGAATCGCCAAAACATCAGGGTCATGCTCGCCATCAGCACTGATAACAATACATTGAACCTGCGTCTCATTAAGCCAGCCATCAGGGAACTGCGGGCGCAAAGGCCTGTCAATGAAGCGGCTTGTCAAAATTTCCTTTTCAGTGGGGCGCCCTTCCCTTCTAAAATATCCTCCGGGGAACTTGCCTGCCGCTGCCGCCTTTTCGCGATAGTCGACCGTCAGAGGGAAAAAATCCAAATCTTCTCTGGGTTTGCTTGCTGCAACAGCGGCCACCAAAACAATGGTTTCTCCTTGTTGCACTGTAACTGAGCCGGCTGCCTGCCGAGCCCAGATGCCGGTCTGAATCGTGATCTGGCTACTGCCAGCCGGCGCTATTACTTTATGTACCATACTCTTCTTATCTTTCTTGCTTCCTACTATCTCTTTAAGTCCTTCTACCGGCACTTTAAAGACAACAACCCACCGTCAAACATAATCCGCTTGATTCGGTGGGTATCCATTATTGTTTGTTTTGAGAACAGAATAGCAGCACACACACTACCGCTATGGGCACTGCATCAGCACGCATCCAGAAGTCCTTTTGGACCTCCAAACCGTTCTCGGCTGGAAGGGTTACCTCCTCAGCTTTAATCTTTTTGTCAGCGCTACGTAGCGGTCTGCATCCTTTTGATGGAGATAGTCCAGGAGCTTACGTCTCCGGCTCACCATCATAATCAGACCGCGACGAGAACTATGATCTTTTTTGTTCTTCTGCAGATGCTCAGTCAGAGCGCTAATACGCTTTGATAAGAGAGCAACCTGCACATCCGCAGACCCGGTGTCACGCTCATGAATACGAAACTCTTCTATATTTTTGGCTTTTTCCTTAGAATCCATATCTTAGCCGCTTATCTTCTCTTCGTTCTTCTTCCTACGA
Organism: Verrucomicrobiota bacterium; assembly: GCA_019136955.1. Classification (GTDB taxonomy): domain Bacteria; phylum Verrucomicrobiota; class Verrucomicrobiia; order Limisphaerales; family UBA1412; genus UBA1412. The sequence goes on along the minus strand of JAGVTF010000194.1, from coordinate 803 downwards.
TTATTCCAAACAGTTGAGGGAAACCTAGCTGTCTCTCAACTGCCCCGCTACTCTAAACACTTTTTAGCTCTTGTAAAGAAATTTGTGGGGCTTTTAGCTTTATAGTTTAAAAGCATGCAAAACACCCAATGGCTTAATCTCTAATCTCAAAACTAAATCAATGCTGGAGGCGGGCAACTCAGGAATTTACTCCCAAGCCCAAAGAAATGTTAGCATAAAAAGGATGAATAGGAAGACAATACCTTCACCCTCTCCCAAAAATAAAGAAACGCTGTGATGAAAAAGAAGAATTCCCTAGAAGTGGTGGGTCGGCAGGGATTCGAACCCTGGACCAACGGCTTAAAAGGCCGCTGCTCTACCGCTGAGCTACCAACCCAGTTGAGACATAAAAACGGCTAACCACCGTTCTTACTTCAAAAGCGCCTTGCAGAGGCAAGCGCGGCAGGTAAAGTAAACAGACTTGGACAAAAGTGCAAGAAGTTTTATGCTTTCTTTGCTTTTCCCCGGAAACTCCGGGTGGATAAACAAGGTTATAACGGCTGAAAAAACAAGGTTTTAAGACCATGGGACACCAGGAAACGTACAAAGAAAATGAGGACTATGCCGAGTTTTTGGCACAGTGGGATATTCAGTTTTACTCCAAATATATCGACACTTTGAGTGGAATGGCATCCCCCAGAAGTCAGTCAGTTTTCGCACCGGGTTCGCGCATTTTAGATGTCGGCTGCGGTGTAGGGCAAGTCGTCCTAAAGCTCAAAGAACGAGGATTTTCTGCCCATGGAGTTGATGTTTCAGAAGCCAAC
>JAGVTF010000187.1 GCA_019136955.1 Verrucomicrobiota bacterium | reverse complement strand
AACAGTACTTCCTCCATACTGTTGTGAAAGTTTTCTCAAGGCCCAAGAGCGGTCCCCTTGCACCTTTTCCGTCACTGTGTGTAAGCATCGAGCCGCTTCTCCTGGGTGCGGGGTAATAAAGCGAATGCCGCTCGTTTTCCCATGCGGCAGACGCTCCAGCGCCGAAGCATCTGCAATCACCGGCAAAGGCGAGTTTAGCCATAGAGAGCTCACCCACTGCCAAAATGCATTCGGTATATTATCAGCAGCCAGACCGGGGCCGACTAAAATAGCTGTGACGCTCTCGGGCATCTCCCAGTTTTCTCTCCATGGATGCACCATCTGCACCTGAAGCTGGGAAGCAACTGGAATATAAACATCTGGCTGGACACAAACAGTAATAAGCCCTGGTCCCCCAGCAGAGGCGGCTTTGGCGGCCAACACCGCCGCACCGTGATAGCCCTGACTGCCGGCCAAAATTAAAAGATGCCCATGGCTGCCCTTGTGCGAATTCAATGCCCTGGCTGGGAAGAGCTCTTTAAAGTCTGACTCTTCCAGCCAATACATATCTGAGTCTTCAGGGTATTCCGCCAGCCCAATGGAAGTGAGCACTTCTATCCGTCCTGTATAATCAGCCGCTTTGCTTGAAGTTAAGCTTTTTTTGGGAGCACCCAATGTCAGTGTGGAAACCGCGTGAACAGCCTCCGGCAAAGGTATCCCTTCCGCATTCAAGCCAGAGGGCGTATCTACAGAGAGGACCGGCAAGCGAAGCGTGTTTACTATCTTGACTATCTCCAGCCAGGCACCCTCCAGCGGACGGCTCAACCCTATTCCAAAAAGACCATCCACAATCACTTCCGGCGCGCTAGCTGAGGAGGAAAATATGCTTTTAAGTTGTCGGAGCCCCTCTTCAGCCTTTTTAACATCCAGCAACTGGACTGTGGTAAAATCAGAAAGATACTCCGCTGCAACCCGGGCATCATCTCCGTTATGACCGGGGCCAGCCAAAACCAAAACTCTTTTTTTTCCTTCCTTTTGAATCCATTTTAAGGCCGCTTTACCAATCGCCATACCGGCCTGATAGATAACCTCCTTCTGGCAAATACCCTTCTCCCAAGAAAGCTCTTCCCAGCGTCTCATTTCTTCAAAAGAAAGTATTGGGTACATACTTTAATCCCTCTTCATTCGCTTATGAGCTTTTTCCAGAATTTCCCGCTCTTCAGAGGTTAAACTTTGAATCCCCTGCCGGGTGATCTTATCCAGTATGGGGTCCACTTTTTTCTCCATGAAGTCATCGCCCTCAGCCACATCTACAGCTACAAACGCCTTTTTTTCTTTAGGGTGCTGCTGACTTCCCTCTGGAACGGTGCCTCCATAAATTTTAAAGTTCTGAATAGAGGAGGAGTACCATTTGGGTCCACCACCTTTTCGTGGTCCCCTACTCTCAGGCCGAGGTCGCTTAAGCGTGTGATACGAGCGCAAATAGAGGATTCCACAAATCATCCCCCCCAGGTGAGCTGCATGAGCAATATGATCCCCTGGAAAGACCATTCCATATAGGGCAAGGGCGCCTGCCAGATAAATCAACGTCTTGGCTTGCATGCTGATGGGCAAAATAAAGAAAAGAAGCAAAGTTAACCGCTGGTAGGGATAGAGCGCCGCATAGGCACCTACCACTCCAAAGACCCCAGCAGAAGCGCCTACAACCGCCAGCGCACCAAAGTGTTGCGGGGCAATCCAGCTACATCCTATCTGCAGCAATCCCCCACAGGCCCCCGAAATCAGGTAGAGTCGCAAAAATTCCCTCTTCCCTATTCCCGCCTCCAGCATTCTGCCGATAAAATAAAGGGTCAGCATATTCAGGAAAATGTGCCCAATACCGCCATGCATAAACTGAAAAGTCAGAATCTGCCATATATACCCTTTTTGCAACCCTTCAACGCTCAAAGCCAGATAATCTGACAAGTATATTTTATGGCTTTGTAAAATTGCGTCGCAGACAAACACGCCGATATTGATAGCCATCAGCAGAAAAACTGCGCTGAGCTCTCGAACTGGCCTCCTCCGGTGCGCCCACTGAAAGTCTGGGCGCATATAGTCTCTATCACCTAACACGCTATTTTAAGGTCCTTTTAGTTGGCAAAAAGCCACTTATTACGGCCTTTTGCAGCCATAAAGATAGCAGAAAAAGAGCCATCCCGCCACAAAAGAAAGACTCAAACCATCGACTTAAAGTCTGGGCACCAGCTGTCAATTCAATCAAGAACCGCATAACAGTGCGACGGCCCCCCAAGGAGAAAAGCCCGAATACATGAGATTTTTTGAAAAACCGCTTGCATTATCTCCCCTACTTTGTATGATTTTGCCCGTCAGCACTGCTGACATCTGCAAGTTGCGGGCGTAGCTCAGTTGGTAGAGCGTCACCTTGCCAAGGTGAATGTCGAGAGTTCGAACCTCTTCGCCCGCTCCATTCAAGAATTTTCATTTATACAGTTCTCACAAGCAGCTCGGAGTGAAATAGAATCTTAAGAAGATTTTATTTTCGTATTTTTCCGAGCTTTCTTCGTTGGCACGAATACTGCTTAATTTTAATCGTATTGCGGATTGGAGTTTTACTCTGCCGTGTGCTCTTTCCGTCTGTTTCATTCTAAAGGAATAGACACAAATCTGCTAATATCCCCAGCATTGTAAAATGCTTTCTTCCAGGCTGAGTAGTGTACGGGGGGAAACGTCAGGTTTCCCCCCGTCGTTCTTTTTCCAATTTACCCCATATTGGCTCAGAAAAATGCGGCTAGCCAAAAAAAGGTGCTTGCAAGCCAGAGTCAGAGAGGGTTTAATCGGGGCATGGAATTGGGACAAGTTGAACAATATCTGGCGGTACTCATCCTGCTCCTGGCGGTTGTAGCCGTAGTTGGAGGGATGCTGGGGGTGCATCACTTGATTGCAAAGCGGGCGCATAGAACGCCGGTAAAAGACTCAGCCTATGAGTGTGGTCTCCCTGCCATGACGGATGACATTCCACCTGTTTCTGTCAGGTACTACCGGGTGGCGATGCTTTTCATTCTTTTTGATATTGAAGTTGTTTTCTTGTATGCCGTTGCTGTGGTTTACAAAGAGATGCTCCTTGAGACCCCACTTACCATTTTGATTGCAATCCTGGGGTTCATCTTTGTGTTGGGCGTTGGGCTTGCCCATGCGTGGCGTAAGAAAGCGCTTCAATTTGTCAAATAATGCTTCTCTTGTCTCTGTAATATGAAACGATTTGATTCTATCACATTTGGGACTAACGGCTGGAGAGGTTTGATCGCCAGAGACTTCACCTTTGCTAACCTCAGAATAGTTGCCCAAGCAATTGCGGATTACCTGAAGCGCGAGCGCCAAATTCCAGAATCCCCCTTGGCCGATCGCAAACCTCTGGTAATACTCGGTCATGATGCTCGATTTTTAGGGGCTGAACTGGCTCTGGCAGCCGCAGAAATTTTAGAACAAAACGGCCTTGAACCTCTTCTTTGCGATGGGCCCACCCCCACTCCGGTAATTTCCCTGCTCATTCGCCAAAAAAAGGCAATAGGTGGGCTAAACTTGACTGCCAGTCACAACCCAGCCACCTATCAGGGGATTAAATTCTCAACTTGGGAAGGCACTGCAGCCTCGGAAGAAATCACCAGCCTGCTGGAAGCTAAAATTGCAGAGCTCCAGAAAAACGGTTGGAGTCCAGAGGTGAAGCGCCCCGGTGAGTATCAATGCGCCACAATTAATCCGAGAGAACTCTACTTCACAGAAATCAAAAAGTTTATTGATTTTGAAGTGCTAAGAAAAAGCTCTCTTTCCATCGCTGTTGAGCTCCTCTATGGCGCAGGGCGCGGATACCTGGATACCCTTTTGGAAGAAGCCGGCGTACGTATTTATCGCCTAAACGACGAAACAAATCCTCTTTTTGGTGGACGCCGCCCCGAGCCCAGCGAGGAAGGCATGGCAGATGCCAGAGCGCTTGTCCTAGAAGGCAAAGCATCTCTGGGATTGGGTTTGGATGGTGATGCTGACCGCTTTGGAGTTGTGGATTCCGACGGCAGCTTTATGGACCCGAACAAGGTGCTTGCCTTGACTCTCTATCACCTCGTAAAAAACAAGGGATGGACCGGTTCAGTCGTGCGCACCGCTCCTACCAGCCACCTGGTAGATGCCGTTGCCTATATCTACGGAGTAAAGGTTCACGAAACCCCGGTCGGCTTCAAATATATCGGAGCTCTGATGGAATCCGAGCCTGTTATTGTGGGCGGGGAAGAGTCTGGCGGCCTCAGTGTAAAAGGTCACGTGCCTGAAAAGGATGGGATATTGGCTAATCTTCTCATAGCTGAGCTGGTCGCAAAAGAAGAGCGCAGTCTGCAAGCTATATTGAAAGAGATTCAAGATAAAGCCGGCTACTTTTATACAGACCGCATTAACATTTTCATTGCACCGGAGAAAAAGGAGGGAATACTCAAACTCTTGGAGGCCGGTTTAGATAAAATTGGCAGCTTTAAGGTTCAAAGCTTAAACAGAGTCGATGGCTTCAAGTTTCTTCTGCCTGAGGGTGAGTGGGTAGCCTTCCGCGCCAGCGGAACTGAACCAGTTTTCCGGTGTTATATTGAAACAAGGACTCAGGCCCACCTGGAAGAGCTCAAGGCAGCCTGCCAGGAATTATTGAAATAATTTAAGATAAATTAGAGATATGAAAAAACTATTATTGTTTGGCAGCCTGTTGGTTGCCGTGTTGGGTGTGAATGCCGAGGTAGCGAAGGAATCCCTGGATACTGATTCTAAAAAAGTCAGCTACATCATCGGGCAAAACTATGGTTCAAGTATGTTCCGCCAGTTTGTTGAAATAGATGTCCCTACTTTTATTGCTGGCTTTAAGGATGGCTATGCCGGACTGACCAATGTATTTCAAGACAGCGAAATACAGGAGATCATGGCCAAGTTCCAGGCTGAGCTTCGCGCTAAAGCAGAGATCAAACAAAAAGAAATGGCTGATCAAAATTTGAAGAAAGGAAACGAATTTCTTGAAGCCAATAAGGCTAAAGAAGGCGTCAAAGTGACAGCCAGCGGTTTGCAGTTTAAGGTGATTCAAGAGGGCTCCGGTGACAGGCCGACTGCAGAGGATACCGTCACAGTCAATTACAGAGGCACTACTCTGGACGGAACTGAGTTTGACAGCTCTTATTCGCGCAATAAGCCGGCCACCTTCCCTCTCAAGGGTGTCATCAAAGGCTGGACCGAAGGCTTGCAGCTCATGAAGACAGGCGCAAAGTATGAATTCTACATTCCTGCTGACTTGGCATACGGTGAAAGAGGAAACAGGGGTATCGAGCCCAACTCAACATTGGTTTTTGAAGTAGAGCTGATTTCTTTTACTAAACCGGAGCCGGCAAAACCTGTCACCAGCGACATAGTGAAAATTCCTTCCAAGGAAGAAATGGAAAAGGGAGCCAAACCAGAAATCATTAAGAAAGATTCCGTCGATACTCCCAAGAACTAGAACAATCATAGAAGCAGAAGATATCTGCTTTTCTACAATAAGCAAAAAGAGGGCAACTTTGTACGATGCCCTCTTTTTGCTGTTTTAAAACAGAAGTTTTTGTTACTTCACAAGGCGATTAAACTCATTGGTACTGGCTTCAAGTATCTCCTTGTGAAGAGAGTGGCCATGAGAATCCATGGTGACCAAAACAGGGAACTTCACAACTTCCAGCTCCCACATCGCTTCTGGCGAACCAAACTCTTCCAGGAAATAAACATTTTTGACTCGCTGGATATGTGTGGAGAGCACCTGGGCTGCACCACCCACGGCGTGTAAATAAACGCAACCAAACTCTTTGCAGGCCTTCAGAGTCCTTTCTCCCATACCACCCTTGCCAATCACGGCACGAAGACCAAACTGTTTGATAATATCACCCTGATAAGGCTCTTCACGGGCGGAAGTAGTAGGACCGGCAGCCACAACTTTCCAGTTTCCCTCTTCGTCCTTGATCACAACAGGCCCGCAGTGGTAGATAATTTTATCTTGCAGGCTCATGCCGTCAGGCAATGCGCCGCCCTCGTGTAAATATTTGTGGGCAGCATCACGTCCAGTAAAAAGGACACCTGTAATTTCAACTTCATCGCCCTGTTTCAGAGCACGAATTTTCTCTTCAGTAAAAGGAGCTTCTAATTGAATCATATTTTTAAAAGTATAGGGTTAGTAGAGCCAGCTTTGAATTTCCCCATTATCATTCAGGCTAATACCCAGACGACGAAAAGCCCAGCACATGTAGCTGACGGAGACAAAATAAGAGGCAGGCAACCGGTTCAATGCACCGATTTTAACTCCAAGCAGAGTCACCTCTCCGCCATAGCCCATAGCGCCGATTCCCATTTGGTTTGCCTCTTGCAATATTCTCTCTTCCATCTCAGCCAATTGCGGATTCGGGTTCGTATCATCCAGTTTCCTGAGCAGTTGCTCCTTGGAATGCTCGTAACCCGTAGCGCGATCGCCACCAATGCAAACACCCAGTACTCCAGGACCACAGCCTCTGCCTTGCGCCTTCAAGACGGAATCCAGGATGACCTTTCTGCAACCTTCCAGGTCACGATTGGCTTGCAACGATTCCATCGGCAAAGAATATTGCTGTCCCACATTCTCGCAGCCTCCCCCTTTAAGCATCAAGCTAACTTTGAGCTCTGAGGATGCATGCTGGCGAAAGTGAAAAACAGGAGCGCCCGGCCCCAGATTGGTGCCACTGTTTTTTCCCGTCAAACTGTATACGGATTTTTGCCGAAGGTCGCCATTCACCGTCGCCTCTTTAATGGCTGCACGATCACTCTGGGCAAATGCAATTTGGTCCAGGCCAACCGGACAATCTATATAGAACAGGCAGGTGCCGGTATCCTGGCAGATGGGCAGAGAGCGTTCTTTGGCCAGCTGGATATTTTTCTCAATAATAGAGAGCGTATTCCAAGCCACGCTACCTCTTTTTTCGCGCTGTAGAGATTGGTCTATCACACGCTTAATATCTTCTGGCAATTCAGCAGAAGTCCGGCGGACTAGTTCGAGTAATGAAGCGTCTAAATTACGCATTAACATGCGCGATAGAATAGGCAATTAATTCCATTTTGTCGAAGAGATTTCACACACAAACTGGAAGCGTATTGCCTCAAAAATATGCACACCAAAATGAAAGCTTAAGAAGACCAGAAAAAACTTTAGAGCCTCTTACATATTGACTTGAACACGCCTGGATTCAAGCCTGCTTGTAAAAAGTTGACTTTACCCCAGAGTGCAATCAAAATATCTGCTCTTTGGGAACTACTACAAAGGTGAAAAAAAGAGCAAAAATAAGGTTTCTTTTTCCTTTAGCATTTTTGCTGCTGGCTCTCTGCTCTCTGCTACTATCTGGGTGCGTCAGCTATAAAAATCAGACTAGAAAAATCACGGAAACTTACCGTGCTGGAGAGTTTGAAGCAGCTCAAAAAATGCTCTCTGATAAAGCCAGAAAGAAAGCAAAGGGCGAACAGCGCAATAAAGGTAAAGACGCTCTGCTTTGGAGACTGGAGGAGGCGACCTCTTTTCGCACTTCTAAAAATTTGGAACAGAGTTCCGAACTGTTTGCAGGAGCTGACCAGATGATTCGTTACTTTGAAGAAAGCTCTCCTGATATTCAACTGGGCCAGGAAGCTCTCTCGGCATTCAGCAACCCCGCTAATATTGTTTATGAAGGATGGACCACCGATCGAATTATGGTTAGCACCTATTTGGCACTCGACCATCTAATGCTGGGAAATAGCGACCAGGCACGAATTCACCTCAATAAGGCTTACCAAAGACAGCAAGACGCGGTCAGAAGAAGTGCTCGACGCATTGAAAAAGAGCAGGAAGAAATTAAAAAAAACAGACAAGCTGCCGCTGCTGTTCAGGATAAAGCGGTTCAGACAAAGGCGAACAGCCTGTACACCAACCTGAATGCTTTTGAACCAATTGCAAACTACGTTAATCCTTTCACCTCTTATCTGCGCGGTCTCTTTTTTCTCTTTTATGCATCTGACTCTGGCGATTTGGAAGTCTCACGCAAAGCACTGGAGCAGGCGGTTTCTTTTGTCCCCAGCAATAAGTTTGTGAAAGAAGACCTGGCATTGGTCGAATCCCTCTTGGATGGAGCCTCCCCCTCAAAAAGTATAACTTACGTTATCTTTGAAAACGGCCAGGCGCCCTACCTGGATCAGGAGCGAATAGATATGCCACTACCCATCGCCGGAGGTATCTACCCTATCAGCGTGGCCTTTCCCGTATTTCAAGTCTACCCGTGGCAGGAAAACTCATTGCGGATTACTGCGGAGAACTTGAGTGAAAGAACGGCTCTGGTTGCAAATATGGACAGTATTTTTGCTACCGACTTCAAAACCGAGCTCCCCGGAATTATAGCACGAACTATTGCTTCAGTCGTCATTAAACAGGCCAGTTCCATTATTGCCAACCAGGCACTGAGGAACACCGGTAATGAAATGGCGCAGCTTTTTGGCGGACTCGCCATTTTTGCAGCTCAGACCTCAATCAATATTGCTGACACCAGAAGCTGGACCCTTCTGCCACACGACTTTCAAGTTTGCCGTATTCTGACACCAGCCAATGGCATTTTGCATATTGCCGAAACCAGAGGCAACCAGGCCGCGACGCTCAGACTTCCAAACCCGCACGGAGGAAACCTGGTATATGTTAAATCTGTCGTTCCTGGAGGGAGGATGATTATCTGGAGCCGGAAGCTTCCCTGATTCCCCTTGGCAGTTTCTTATAACTAACCTAAAAAGGGTTGAGAAGTCTTCTCTTTTTTTGTATGTTTTGAGTGTGGAGCTCTTCCGAATAGCATTGGCGTATTCAGGAAAGAGGTGGTTTTACCAAGATTATCCAATAACCTGAAGTCGAAGACGATAAGAGAATCAGAAGAGAGTGAAAAAAACTAAGTCGCTTTCGATCTCAATCGTTAAAACAGCAGCTGAGACTGCAACAGCTCCGTCTAGAAAAATCGGATTTACCGTTTAAAGATCAACTTTATTTTATGAAAACTAAAATTATACTCGCTATCGCTGCTCTGGGAGTGGTCCTGCTATCGCCTGGCTGCGCCACACGCTCCATGAACACTGTCGAAGCAGCTCAACCAGAAGGTATTCCCAACATGATCGCTGATAAACGGATTATCACGGATCCCAGCCTGAGCCGAAAAGTTTATGTCGTGGGAGTCAATGAGTCCGTCACAGAGGCTGGTTATAAAAAAATCCAGGTTGAGCTCTACAATCGCACACGCAGCATGAAAGCATTCACCTACCGTGTGGAGTGGTTTGACCATGAGGGAATGATTATCTCTTCTCCGCTGGATAACCGCACTCCCACACAAATTGAAGGTGGACAAAAACGGAACATAGCAGTTTTGGCCACTTCGCCTAAAGCTGTCGATTTTCGCTTTACCTTCCTGGAATCTCTGAAACGCTAAACCTGATAACTCAACCTTTATTAAACGTATGATCAAATCTATTCTGACAATCGCATTAACTGGTACTTGCGCGGTTTTTTTCATGACAGGCTGCTCAGCTCCCAAAACGCAATATGTGGATAGCGACAGCTCTCGGCTCATCGCCAACGTGGATGAAATTAATATTCAGGACTTTGCTCGAGCCGCCGACGAAATGGTACAGAGCATCATCGAAGAGTGTATTTCCACGGGAGCTTTAAAAGGGACGAATGGGGAAAAGCCGATTTTAGCTATCAGCCGAATCGTGAACAACACCTCAACACAATTTGATACGGATTTGCTGGTAAAGCGTATTCGCACTGAGCTGCTGCGCACCGGTAAAGTTCTGACAACAACTACCCTCAACCTGGACACCTCAGAGGATCCTCTGGCTTTGGAGGCGATGCAGATGGAAGAAGCCATCCAGCAAACACGGTTGGTACATAACTATACTCTCTCAGGTAAAATCATTGAAGTCACCACCCGTACGAGTAACCTCCGGCAAAGCACTTATGAGTTCCAGCTTACCTTGAGCGATCGGCGCGGCTTAAACGTTTGGGAGGAAGTTAAAAACATCACTAAACAAGGCAAGAGGCCCACCGTCGGTTTTTAGAAGATTTTTCTTTTGCCTGCTATTAGTTTACATTGACAAGCTTCAAGACTAGTTTATGATAAGCGCCTAACGCTGAGCTGAGTTCAGACGAAACGAAGATAATTTATGGCTAAGACTACGAAATACGTCTATACGTTCGGAAATAAAAAGGCCAATGGCAATGGCTCCATGAAAGCCCTCCTGGGGGGCAAAGGTGCCAATCTTGCTGAAATGACCCTTATTGGGCTTCCGGTGCCTCCCGGATTCACTATCACGACCGAAGTGTGCACCTACTATTACGCCAATAAGCGTAAATATCCCCCTGAGCTTGATGCTCAAATCAAGGCGGCTGTCGCATTTTTGGAGAAGTGTCTTAAGAGAAAATTTAACGACAAAGAAAAGCCTCTCCTGCTTGCGGTTCGCTCCGGGGCCAGGGTTTCCATGCCTGGCATGATGGATACTGTCCTCAACCTGGGTCTTAACGATCAAACGGTTCAGGCTTTGGCCAAATCCAGCAACAATGAGCGCTTCGCCTGGGACTGCTACCGCCGCTTTATTCAAATGTATGGCGACGTAGTAATGGGTGTTCAGAAGCTCCCCAGCGAAGATAAGGACCCCTTTGAGATTCTTATCGAAGAGCTCAAGGAAGAAGTTTCTCCTGGCGTTCACATCGAAGACTCCGATCTGGATGCCGAAGCTCTCAAAGCTCTGGTTCAACGCTTCAAAAACCTGATTAAAGAACGTACCAAATCTGAATTCCCCACTGATCCCTGGAAGCAACTTGAAGGCTCTGTCGGTGCTGTGTTCAGCTCTTGGAACAATGACCGCGCCATTGTTTATCGTCGTAAATATGGATACCCTGATGACTGGGGTACTGCCGTAAACGTTCAGGCAATGGTCTTCGGCAACTCGGGCGAAAGATCAGGCTCTGGTGTCGCCTTCACACGCGACCCCGCCACCGGCGAAAATATATTTTACGGTGAGTTCCTGATGAATGCACAGGGTGAAGACGTTGTGGCTGGTGTCCGCACACCTGAGCCTGTTGCTGACCTCAAAAAAATCATGCCCCATGCTTACGAGGAGCTTGATGATATCCGGAAGATTTTGGAGACCCACTTCCGCGACGTGCAGGACTTTGAGTTCACCATTGAGGATGACAAAGTCTACATGCTGCAGACGCGTAACGGGAAGCGCACCGGCCTGGCCGCTGTCCGCATTGCCGTTGAAATGGTTAAAGAAAAGTTGATCACTTGGGAAGAGGCTGTCAACCGTGTCCCTGCAGAACAGCTTGACCAGGTTCTCTCTCCTGTCTTTGATACAAAAGCTCTCGGAAGCATTAAAGCAGCAGCCAAAGGTTTGCCAGCGGGCCCTGGGGCAGCCAGTGGCAAGGTCTACCTTAACGCAGAGCGCGCCGTAGAGGCAAACGAACGTGGTGAAAAGGTTCTTTTGGTTCGCGTCGAAACCTCTCCTGAGGACCTGCGCGGAATGATCGCCGCTGAGGGAATCTTGACAGCTCGGGGCGGAGTCAGCTCTCATGCAGCTTTGGTTGCCCGCCAGATGGGCAAAGTCTGTGTTTGTGGCGTTAACGAACTCCACATCAATTATGAAAACAGATCTCTGTCTATTAATGGTAAAACCCTGAAGGAGGGTGAGTATCTCTCTATTGATGGTACCAGCGGTGAAGTCTTTTTTGGTGAGCTTAAAACAGCACCTTCAGAGATCATCCAGGCTTTGGTCCACGACTCAGAATCAGCTAAAAAGAGCAAGACTTTTAAGGACTACTCTCAGCTGATGAACTGGTGCGCCAAAGCGACTCGAATGAAAGTTCGCACCAATGCAGACTCTCCCAGCCAGGTTGCTGCGGCAATCTCCTTCGGTGCCAGTGGCATTGGCCTTTGCCGTACTGAACACATGTTCTTTGAGGGTGACCGCATTTATGCTGTCCGCGAAATGATCATGTCCTCCACCGCTGAGGGCCGCGAAGAAGCTCTTGAAAAGCTTCTTCCTTATCAGAAGAATGACTTTATTGGTATCTTTGAAGAATTAAAGGGATTGCCGGCCACAATTCGCCTTCTGGATCCCCCGTTGCACGAGTTCTTGCCCAGGGAAGATGCAGAAGATGAACTTAAGGAAACCAGTAAAAAGACGGGACTTTCCAAGGAGTTCATCGTTCAGCGTATTCAAGAGCTTCATGAAAGCAACCCAATGCTCGGATTCCGCGGCTGCCGTCTGGGAGTCGTTTATCCTGAGATTACTCGCATGCAGGCTCGGGCCATTTTTGAAGCCGCTGCAGAGGTCATTCAGAAGAAAATCAAGTGCAAGCCTGAAATCATGGTTCCGCTGACCGGCTTCAAAAAAGAACTCGACCTGCAGGTTGCCATCATTAAAGAAGTGGCAGCAGCCGTAATGAAGGAGAAGAAGGTCCGCATTCCATACCTGGTTGGTACAATGATCGAAGTGCCTCGCGGAGCCTTGACTGCTGATGAAATCGCTCATACAGCTGAATTCTTCAGCTTCGGCACCAACGACCTCACTCAAACCTGTCTGGGCATGAGCCGGGATGATTCGGCCAAGTTCCTGCCGGCTTATCAAGAGCAGGGTATTATTTCAAATAATCCGTTTGCTTCAATTGACCAGGCCGGTGTGGGTGTGTTGGTTCAGACCGCCGTTGAAAAAGGCCGCTCCACTCGCCCCGATATCAAGCTGGGTATCTGCGGTGAACATGGTGGAGACCCCGAGAGTGTGCATTTCTGCAATTCCGTTGGCCTGGATTACGTGAGCTGTTCACCCTATCGCGTGCCAACAGCCCGTCTGGCAGCCGCACAGGCAGCTCTTCTGGCCGCTGCTAAATGCGAGACAAAGGCGGCTGCCTGCAAGACTAAAAAAAGCTGTGCCAAAGGGACCAAAAAGCCCTCTAAAAAGAAATAGATAATTCTATTTTTTCTCACAAACACCCCTCTTGGAGGGGTGTTTGTGTTCATACATTTTCCTGTTCTTAAAGCAAATGCAAGAATCTTTATTCAAAACACTCAACCCCAAACTCATTGAAGAAACCGTCCAGAGAGCTCTTGAGGAAGACTTGGGCCTTGGCGATGCCACGACGGCGGCTCTGGTGCCAGCTGGTTCCCGGTCGACCGCTGCAATGGTCGCAAGGGAGCCCCTTGTAGTCTGCGGTCTGGCCTTTGCCCAGGAGGCTTACAAACAATTGGATGACTC
>JAGVTF010000275.1 GCA_019136955.1 Verrucomicrobiota bacterium | reverse complement strand
CACCATTGTCACCCAGTCGCGCGCAGAGCTCCCCAACGAAATTGGCGGACTGACCTGGTTCGGCTGGGATGACGCCTATACCTCCTGCTACTTCCCGCTCTACATGGGGATGAGCGAAATCCCCGATTGCTGCCAGAGCGGTAACATTGACCGCTATGACCCCAACTCAAGCTGGTGGATTTTTAACTTCGTCGCCAACTATGCCTATGGGCGCTTCTCTGAGGTTTTCCCCGATATCCGGAAGGTCCAGGAGGAGCTTGAATCGCACTTCCTCAAACTCCAGCCGGCCATTGAAAAAAACGCGCTTTCCCTCAGCAGGAGCGACCCCGAGCTGATGCGCGCCTACCTCAACGATTACTCCAATATGGGCATCCTCAAGGTTCATAACCGGTGGAACAAGCTGGCCAACGAGATCATCGTAAAGTTTAACGATGGCTATATACGCTCGCCCAGTGGCCGCTACCCGAGCATCGGCTACCCCGAGGAGTGGCTCCGGCGGGTCGTCCGTGAAAAGGGAGACCAGCTCCGCCTGCCTCAAAAAGAAGAACAGGAAGAGTAGAACAAATCTCAAAAACCGAAAAGGGAGCTTTCCACGGCGGGGGCTCCCTTTTGTTTTAAGCAGAGGCGGTTCTATTTCACCCGCGCAAAAACAGAGGTCTCAAAGTTCTGATAGGCTATGTAGTTGCCCCTGAACCAGAGCAGGCACTCTTCCTGCCCATGCTTTCTCGGGACGTAAGGGCGCAGGTTATCGGCTCTGGAGTTGGCCGTCACGACGCTCCAGCTCCAGCTCTGGCCGCCATCGCCGCTCTCTCCGCGGTAGAGCTCGCGATACATTGTCCGCGCTCCGGTAAGCGGGTTGAACTCGCTGCTGATATAGATGCGGCCCGGATGCTCGCAGTCAAAGGTCGCTCCGCCCACGTAGTCATCCTCTCCGCGATAGAGCTGGGCGCCGGCTCGGGCAATCTCGCGGGAATCCCACCTCCTGGAGCCCTCATCCCAACTGGCGTAGAAATAGCGGATATCGCCATCGCGAACCTTCACCGTATGGAGCACCACGGGACTCCCGGCAGCATCATAGGCGATATCCCATATCCAGGCCCGCCCGTCCGTCGTTCCCGAGTGAGCGGGATAGACCGAGCCGAACTTGTAAACCACTGAACCCCGCTCTGTCGGTATCGGCTCTATCCGCCCCAATGCTCCCAGCGGCTGGCCGTCGCTGCGAACCACGGCCCCGTTGCGAATCGCCAGGTGATAGACCGAGTTCTCCACCATTCGCGGATGCCCGTCGGTGTAGAGAATATCGATCCGGTCGCGTCCATTGGAGGCAAACTTTGTATAGGGGCGATCCTTGTGATAGATCAGATGAATCGGCTCTTCCCAGCTCTGCGCATTGTCCTCGGACAGGAGCAGCGTCGGGTTCCAGTTGGCCCCTCGGATGAAGTTATAGACACGCCCGGGTTCGTTCTTCAGTTGGAAGAGGTTATTGTAGCAGACGCCGCCGCGGAATTTCTGGGCGCTCCAATCGACCACGATCTCTTCGCCCCAATCCTCAAGGCTTTTTGGGTTCTTCACCAGCGCGCGCCGGGCAAACATCTGGTGCCTGGAGCCATGAGTCGAGTAAAACGCCATGAGTCCGCCATCTTCAAGCTCGAGGAAGCCGATATTGTCGTGGTCATCGCGCTGACGCCAGGAGCTGAGCACGCTCTCGCTTCCCTTCCCGCTGGCCATATCCCAGGCATTGACGCAGACCGCGCCATCCCCACGCACATAGCCGGCATAGAGAGTACCACCACGCACAATGGCGCGGGGATCATTGAACCAGGTCCAGGCTCCTGAAGGGGCCACTTCCTGGCCGGCCTCTTTGCCCTCGGGCTTCAATACTTGAATCCGGAGGTTCCTCCAGCGAATTTCACGGTCAGACTCTGCCTCTGAGCCAATCCCATGCACCTGCAATGCGATGAATCCGGAGGAATCGAGCCCATCTTGAAGGTCCGCCACGCTGACCCCATTGAGCCAGGTCTTGATGCGCCCACCGCGAGCCTCCACGCGAACATGGTTCCACTCATTCTGTCGAAAAGCTTTTTGCGCTTCGGGCTTATCCTTCAGGTCAAAGAGCCAGCCGCGGCGCCCCTCGTCATAAATCCCGCAAGACCATGCACGGCTGGAGGGGTCAATCTCGATCTGGTAACCATGCACCCGTTTGGCCGGAACCTTCCAGGTACGGCCGCCCCAGTTGTAGACATGCTCGGTGTCAAAGGAGTGGCTCCGTATCTGGACGCCGGAGTTCATCCGTGGATCGACCTGGTAGTCGTACTCCAGAATAAAATCGGCATATTCACGCTCGGTGCAAAGGAAGCTATTGCCGCCGGCCTTCAGCTTCGTCGTGCCGACCACACATCCATCCTCAACCGTAAAAGGGGCGCTGCCCCCTTTTTGAACCCAGCCATCAAGCGTTTTGCCATCAAAGAGGCGCGTCCACTCCCCTTCCGCATGGACTCCGCCGGATAGAACCAACAGAGCCATCAAAAGCAGATATCTGCCCATCCATTGAATCCATTCTTTTCTCATACGATTTTTCATCTCAGAGAAAACTTTAAACCCAACGGCCGCTGCGGGCAAGCTGATTTACAAAGCTTTAACCGGTCGGATTACGCCAGGTGGAGGGAGGACCGTAGTTCATTCGGGAGATATTGAGCGGCCGGGTGGCCGATTCCGGACCCCAGGTTCCTGCCGGGTAGAACTCCTCAGGCGTCAGTTCCTTGCCGTACCAGTGGCCCCGGATAACGTCGGCAATGCTCCAGGCTGATTCCACCTCATCGCGCCGCAGGAAGAGCGTTGAATCTCCCGCCATCGCCTCCAGGAGCAGCCGCTCATAAGCTTCGGGCGTATACGCTCCAAACTCCGCATCATAGGAAAAGCGCATCCGCACCGGCCGTATCTCCGTACTGGAGCCGGGCACCTTGCCATTAATATGGAGCGTGATTCCCTCATCGGGCTGGAGGCGCAGCGTGATGGAGTTCTGGTCAAGATTTGCACCGCACTGGGCGGCAAAGAGCGTATAGGGAGCCCGCTTGAACTGGAACCGGACTTCGCTGGCGCTCACCGGCAGGTTCTTCCCCGTCCGCAGGTAAAAGGGAACTCCCGACCAGCGCCAGTTATCCACCAAGAGGCGCGTAGCCACAAAGGTTTCCACGTTCGACTTGGGGTCCACCTTCTCCTCGTCGCGATAAGCAATCCGCTGCTCACCATCCACCTCGCCAGCCACATACTGGCCGCGGACGATATCTTCGGGCTGCGGCATCCGGATGGAGCGGATCAGCTTCACTTTTTCATCGCGAATGGC
>JAGVTF010000172.1 GCA_019136955.1 Verrucomicrobiota bacterium | reverse complement strand
GTCCAGGTCACCCTGGCTTTTAACACCCCCACCCTGCCACAAAACCTGATGGTACTCAGTCGTCCGATAACAGCTTTATCATGGGAGATTCTCTCTTTGGATGGAGCTGAGCACGAAGTAGAGATTTACTTTGACGCAGCCGGAGACCTGGCTGTCAACAGCACCGACCAGAAGGTGGTCTGGGAACGTGTCGATGCCTCAGGCATGAGCATTCTCCGCATGGGCCATGAAGTGCAGAATCCTCTGAACAAGAAAGGGGATGACTTGCGAATTGACTGGGGGCACTTGTACGTTGCCACTGACAACTCCTTCAATCCCAAAAGCACTGTGGCAGAAGGCAAGGTAGCCCGCTCGCAGTTTGCACATGAAGGCAAGCTGCCAAAGATGGATACGGAAACGCCACGCGCTCCAAGAGACCGTCAACCGGTAATAGCCTTTGCAATTGAATGTGGCAAAATCACGAATAAAGAAGTCGCTATTGCCATAGGCTATGATGATGATTACTCCATTCAGTTCATGGGCAAGGACCTTCTCCCCTACTGGAAAAAAGATGGTGCCACCTTCATCGAAACTTTGGCTACAGCTCGCAACGAGTATTATACGCTCAAGGACGAATGCAAAAAGTTCGATGAAGAACTCATGAAAGACCTGACGGAGGCTGGCGGCGTGAAGTATGCCAAGCTTTGTGCCCTGGCCTATCGTCACTCGCTGGCCGCTTGCAAGGTGGTGGTGGATGATAACGGGCAGCCACTCATGTTCAGCAAGGAAAATCACAGTAATGGCTGTATTGGCACGGTGGATATCTTCTACCCGCAGTCACCGCTACTGCTTTTCCTCAGCCCTACCTTGGTCAAGGCGACAGCTGTCCCTATTTTGGAGTACTCGAGCTCCCCTCGTTGGAAGTTCCGTTTTGCACCGCATGATCTGGGGACCTACCCCATGGCTAATGGACAAGCCTATGGCGGAGGCGAAAAGAGTGAAGAAAATCAAATGCCGGTGGAAGAAACGGCTAATATGATGATCATTCTGGCAGCCATTGCCCAGGCAGACGGTAATGCTGATTTTGTCCTCCCCTACTGGAATCTGATCGTCCGCTGGGCAGACTATCTCCGCGAGAAAGGTTTCGATCCGGAGAACCAGCTTTGCACGGATGACTTTGCAGGCCACATGGCACACAATATCAACCTTTCGGCCAAGGCAATTGTAGCACTGGGCGCATTCTCCAAGTTAAGTGAAATGAAGGGTGAAAGGAATGCGGCAGAGCTTTACCGCAAAACAGCCCAAGAGTTCGCCGAGAGATGGGTGCGTGAAGCAAAAGATGGGGACCACTACAAACTGGCCTTTGACAAAAAAGGAACCTGGAGCCAGAAATACAATTTGGTCTGGGATAAAATACTGGGCTTGGGGCTCTTCCCAGAAAGCGTTGCCGAAACGGAAATGGCTCACTATAAAAAAGTCCAGAAGCCTTACGGTCTTCCCTTGGATAGCCGCAGCGATTACACCAAATTGGATTGGATTCTCTGGACAGCTTGCCTCACAGAGAAGCAGACTGACTTTGAGTCACTGCTCGATCCCGTGTTCAAGTTCCTGAACTCAACTCCTGATCGCTCTCCCATGTCTGATTGGTATTGGACACATGATGCGAAAAAGCGTGGTTTCACCGCACGCCCTGTTGTTGGTGGCGTTTTCTTGAAAATGCTCTACAACAAGCCAGTTTGGGATAAGTGGTACAAGCGCGATCAGCTCCACCCCAAAGGTTGGGCGTCATTACCTAAAATGCCAGAGTATATCCGCACAGTCGTTGTTCCCACAGCTGAAGCTGAGGCACAAGAATGGAGATATACTACGAGTAAACCTGCTGAGGATTGGTTCACAGTTGGTTTTGATAGCAGCTCCTGGGAAATTGGAAAGTCTGGCTTTGGCACACCCAATACACCGGCTGCCATCATAGGAACCAGATGGAACACAAGTGACATTTGGCTTTGTCGAGAGTTTGAGCTCGAGAGAATTCCGCAAAACCTGGCTCTTCGCGTAGCACATGACGAAGATGCTGAAATCTACGTGAATGGCACCTTGGTAGCGAGTTTTAAAGGATACAATACAGCCTATTTTGACTCTCTGCTCTCCACAGCGCAGATGAATGCTTTCAAGGTAGGAAAAAATCTCCTGGCTGTTCACTGCCATCAAACCACGGGCGGCCAGTACATTGATGTCGGCTTGCAGACTTTGGAGCTAATTCTCGAAGACTAGCAACCAGAGACATACAACATGTTAACGCAAAAAAGCCCCGGTCGGGGCTTTTTTGCTTGTGTCTCCAGCTAGACTAAAGGCAGACTTTGCTAAACAACAGGGCTGGAACCTTCAATCAAAATCTGGCGGTTGATAGCCGAAATAAAGGCTCGGGCGCTTGCTTCAATAATATCTGTACTGGCACCCCGTCCGAGAACCTCTTTGCTATCACCAAACGTCAGACGAACTGTGACTTCACCCACGGCATCTTCACCTCCTGAGGTAGAGCGGATGCTGAACTCAGTCAGTTTGGCATCCTGCCGATCTGTGATCCGTTTAATGGTTTGGAAAACGGCATCTACGGGACCATCACCCGTGTCGGCATCCAAGAACTCTGTGACCTTTGGTTCGCCTTTAGGTATGGTTCCATTCTTTTTCAAGACAATGGAAGCAGTCGGTATCGAGTGACGGCCGCTCATGTACTGAATATTTACCAACTCCCATGTGCAAACACCAGCAGTCAACAAACCGCCAGCCAAGGCAATGAGATCTTCATCGTAAACATATTTCTTTTTGTCTCCGATTTCCTTAAATTGGTTAAAGACAGCCGTCACCTCTTCATCGGTCAAACGAAATCCGAGTGTTTTAAGCCGTGCACTCACCGCTGCGCGTCCACTGTGTTTGGTAAGAGACAAGTCTGTCTCCCCCCATCCCACATACTCTGGCTGCATGATCTCATAAGTGTTTCGGTTTTTGAGCATTCCGTCCTGATGAATCCCGCTGGCGTGAGCAAAAGCATTTGCCCCAACAATGGCTTTGTTCTTTTGGATAGCAAAGCCGCTGGCCCGAGAAACTATTTTTGAAGAACGCACAATTTCTTTTGCATCAATACCACAATCGATTCCTTTAAAAAAATCAGAACGGGTACGAAGAGCCATTACGAGCTCCTCCAAAGCGGCATTGCCGGCACGCTCTCCAAGCCCGTTCATAGTGCATTCAACCTGCCTGGCTCCAGCGCGGACAGCCGCCAAAGAGTTTGCCACCGCCAAACCCAAATCATTATGGCAATGAACGCTGATAATGGCTTTACCGTTCCTGAAAGCCTCAACCTCCCTG
>JAGVTF010000130.1 GCA_019136955.1 Verrucomicrobiota bacterium | reverse complement strand
GGGCTGCTCGGGCTCCTCATATAAGTTATAGCTGATGCAGCCGTCATCCTTGCGCGAGGGCTCCAAAAGCCCCAACAACATCTGGCGGACCTCGTCTTCCATTCCGGGTTTTGCAAAAATATTCGCTATGACAGTGATCGGTTTTCTATCCATATCGGCTTTAACTATTACCCAAAATCGGGATTTGTGCAAGATTTCCAGAGGCTCTTCTTGACAATGACCCCAGAAGAGGGTTTCCTCTACTTCCACGCGGCATAAAGATTGCTTTGCAAGCGTAAATTGAGGATGTACTCTAGCCTCAGAATGAGCCCGGCGAAAGGCTCCAGAGTCTGATTAATAAGATGATGTACGATGTTGATGAATTTATAGGAGAGGTGCTCGAAGAGCACGGTGCAATGGAGGAAAGCAAGAGAGCGCTTCTCAAGGTGCTTGATGAATCGGCCAAACCGTTTGTGCGCGAATTGGATTTTGAAGAAATCTCCAAAGATATCGAAGAATCCCTCTCAGAGCTTTTCCAGACCGATACGCCTCCTCCGGGAACGAAAATCATCCACTTTGGCCTCAGGGAAACCGCCGATGGCTGTAGCCTCTACGTGGTCGGAACCAAAAAAAGGGAACTCCCCGAATTCCATGACGAGGAAGAGTGGGACTGGGTCGGCCCCGATGGCGGCGAGCTCAACGTGCCCGATCTCTGCAACCTCTGGACCAACATCAGCGCCACGCGCGAAGAGGAGTGGGAAGTCGTGCTGGCGGTGGCCATGATCGTCCTCAAGTACTACCTGGATGAAAATGCGGGTGATTTTCTCTCGATGATCAATCTCTCCACGATCAAGGTGAGTGCCGGCTTCGATGACGGTGATATCTACGAGATTCCTCTGGAGGAAAGCTAAGAGAAAACCTTCGCTTTTACGGGACCTCGGCCCCAGCCGGCGGTCCCTCTTTGTGGGTCATGATTTGGAGGACCAGCCGGTCGGTCTCCTCCATCCCCTGTGAGCTGACCTGGGCCAGGTTCCGGATGCAGCGGTCCACATCCTCGTCAATAATCCCTTCCATTGAGGAGACGTAGCGGTTTTCCATTGCCATCATTGCGGAAAACAGAGCCGTCGAGACGCCGCTGGTGACCTTGAGCGAGCAGCTCGGTTTGGCTCCGTCGCAGAGCATCCCGGTCAGGTTGGCGATCATGTTCTTGACCGCATAGGTCACTTGCAGGAAGCCGCCCCCCATCAGCCAGGTGATTCCACAGCTTGAGCCGGTCGCGGCCACCACGCATCCGCAAAAAGCGGCCAGTCGGCCCATGTGGTTTTTGATGTAAATAGCGGTAAGGTGGCTCAAAATCAGCGCCCGGGTCAGCTCCTCCTCGCTTTTACCGTTCTCTTCGGCATAAATCACCACCGGCAACGTGGCCGATATCCCTTGATTGCCACTGCCGGAATTACTCATCACCGGGACTTTTTCTCCCGCCATGCGCGCGTCACAGGCCGCGGAAGTATAGGCCAGAATCCGCGAAAAGAGACTCTCACCCATCAAATCCTTCTCATAACGCTCACGCATCATCCGCCCAAGCTCGTGACCATAATGACCCGCAAAGGAGAGCTCCGCCGCCGCCTTGTTCATGCTCGCCGATTCCAAAATAAACGCGATCTCCGAAAAAGGAGCTTCAGTGGCAAACTCGTAAACCCGCCTCACCGTGAGCTCCGGCGGCTCCACCTCATGCTCAAAGCGCTCTCGATGGCGATGATCCAATAAAACTTCCTCACCCCGAGCCAGATAAATAAAACGGGTATGCTCACCGGCAATAATAACGTGGGAGCTCGCCCCGTGCGTTTTTCCCTCACAAAGCACTTCAATGTAGAGCTTTTCATCAATCCCCTCCTTGAGGAAAATATGAACCGCCTCTGCGGCAATCAGCTCTCTGGCCCGGCTCACATCCTCCGCGCCCACATCCTCAAGCACCTCCAGCCCCTTTTGGGACTCCCCACAAATAGCCCCCAGCGCTACCGCTATCGGCAGCCCGGTCATCCCCGTGCCGGGAATCCCCACTCCCATGGCATTCTTGAGCATGTTGGCACTGAGATAAACCGTGATTTTTACCGGCAGCTCCCCCAGAATCTCCCGCCCGCGCGCCACGGCCAATGCCACCGCCACCGGCTCCGTACACCCCACGGCCGGCACCACCTCCCGCTGAATCATCGCGATAATCGCCGAACGCTCTTCTTTCGTAAACATCTTTTAACCTTGGAGTAATATATAGCGGAGTATTAATACATC
Organism: Verrucomicrobiota bacterium; assembly: GCA_019136955.1. Taxonomy (GTDB): domain Bacteria; phylum Verrucomicrobiota; class Verrucomicrobiia; order Limisphaerales; family UBA1412; genus UBA1412. The sequence goes on along the minus strand of JAGVTF010000130.1, from coordinate 1,089 downwards.
AATTTACTCTCTCACCATAAATTGGGAATATTTCGTTTAAAATTATATTAATAGCTGCGTTTATTTTTCTAAAAGCGTTTAATTCTTTTAAACCATTTAACATTAATAACTTTTTAATAATATTTTTTTCTTTACCAATTTTATATACTTTCGTATAAAATTCTTTTCTTCCTTTTACGAAATACTTATCTTGAACTTCAGATGTGTATTCCATTCTTCGTGCAATTCTTACATAAAAGAGAGGATAATATTTTGTTCTATCCCACTTTATAAATATTTTAAATATTTTTTTAGAAATAGAGTCTTTTTTATATTTTCCAGTAATATTTGAAGAATGCCTTCTATAATACATTAATGGCTCTGAAATTCTATAATAGTTTCCAACTATTAAAGATGTGTAGTATGTATATACATCGAAATAGATAACAGATGTTTCAGGAAATGGCAATATATAATCTAACATCTTTCTATTAATCATTATAGTGCATCCTGACTGGAAAAAATCAAACACCATATCCGTAAGAAGACTAGAGTCTTTTGTTTTTTTACATCTAATAATTTCTTTATTAGCATTTATTTCTACATGATTTGCTTTTATCAAAGAAGGTATTCCGTTTTTTTCGATTTCTTTTAATTTAAGATAGCTTTTTTCAATCTTTTCTGGAAGCCAAATATCATCTTGATCACAAAAAGATATATAATTACCACTGCAAAGACCTATAGATTTTTCAAAATTCTTATTTACACCTAATCTTTTTTCATTAATAAAATATTTTAATCCTTTATTTTTTTTATATTCTTCCAGTATTTTTACCGTGTTATCACTGGATAAATCATCGGTTACTATAATCTCATCTGGAATTCGTGTCTGAGAATAAAGACTATCAAGCTGTTCCCTCAGATATTTCTCACCATTATAGGTGGTCATTGCTACTGAAATTTTATCAGATGTTGCCATAAAACATATAATAACTTTATTTAAAATTAAGTTTATTTTTTAAAGAGCGAATCTTTCTAAGTGGAACAGAAAACCGGCTATACAAAAAATTACGCATTTTTAAACTGGATTTCAGAGAAGGAGGAATTTCT
>JAGVTF010000286.1 GCA_019136955.1 Verrucomicrobiota bacterium | reverse complement strand
CAGGTTGCAAAGGACTCTCTCTTCATGTCTTTAAATAATGAAATAATTTCATTTCTACCTAACTCATAACTAAAAGTGTCGTCTTCAACGCTTTTGAGAAAAGGATTTACAGAATAAATTATAACAGAGTCTACTTCTTCGGGGTTGATGGTGTTTGAATAGGTTGGGTTGATGAATAATGGGAATATAAATATAAAGAATATTGCCATAAATATCATTAGAATAAACGCTATTACTATTTGTAATAAAAATGAACATATTAATTTAATTGCGTTTTTAATTATCATAGCTGACTTTTTCTCTTAACAGTCTCACTTATATTGGTTTATGCCTTATCAGTTATCACGGGATAACTGGAGATGCCTACGAACTTTCCAGCGCTTAATACTCGCGGGAGGCAGGCCAGGGAATATCATCCCCAAGGCATCTTTCGTCTACTCCGTTGGCAACCGACTGGTCTGCCCACCTTGTCCTCAGCGCCTCCGGGAAAATTTTTCCCTTCTTTTTGGATGAGATTATTGACCCGGTTTTACCTGTCTCCCAATCCAGGAAAGAATTGCTCTTCGAAAGAGCGAGTCTGCGCGATCCTTACTATGCACACGGAAAAATTCCCTGATAGCTTCCGCCCTGGATGGTTCGGCAGGCTCAGCCTGAATAGACTCTTCCATCTCCACCGCCTCAAAGGTCGAATTCCTGGATACGGGGAGATACTCCACCCAATGGACAGGCACATCGTGCTGGCGTCCGTCTCCACCACGCATACTCACGCAGGTAACGCGCTCGACTCCCATGTAACCATCCGCCCGGACGTCCACAATGGCATGGCCCTCCTCCGTACGCTCCAAAACCTCAGCCTTGAGAATACATTGGGTAATGCAACTCTCGTGCTTGAAACGGTCTTCTCCGTAATAATTTGCCAGCGACTCCCATTCCCAAAAAGAGGCCCTGTTCTTGCTTTTTTCTTCGGACGGGCTCTCCGGCTGGATCGGCCGCTTTTCCTGGTATTGCGGAATCGCCAGAATCGGCGCCAGGGCGAAATAGAGGGATCTGAAGAAATCTTCGCAGCGTTTTTGGAAATTATTCTCCATCTCCAGTAAATCATATTTTGAAAATTGTTGCGGAGAGGTGTCGAACGAAGTCTTTTCCAAATGATCCGCCTTCAGGAAAAGAAGCTTCCCGTTTTTCCGGAAACTGAAGTCGTCTCCATAACCGATCGTCCGGTCATTCAATATTTTCACCATCTGCTGCTGCGCCAGCGATGTAAAAAGAAAACGAAAGAGTGTCTCGTCGTTGCGGTCAACCGCATGAAAAAGCACTTCAAATTCATGGTTGCCGACCATCGTATATTGTGATTCGTCGGTCAGAATCTGTTCATATTTGCGTAGTTTTTTGAGCTCGCGTTTCTCGCCAAATGTATTGAGCCCCTCACCAAGCCCGGAATGTTTCGAGGGCACACGTGAAAAAAGAAGTTTTTCGGCAGCATCGTTGCCATATATCAGCAGCTTCTCAGTGGAATAAACCGGAATCGGTTCTGTCACATGCGCTCTCAATGTTTGCGAGTGACTCACCGTGTGATAGTCCCCGTTGGAATCACGCTCGCGCTCCGTCCAACGAATACGAAGTTCACCGGAATAGGTCTTCTTTCCCCATTCCATTTTTTTAAGTTCTCCCAGGATAAAGGGATACCCGAAGAGTGTTCCGCTGAGTACATGCAGAACCGATTTATCCACATTTAAGGAGTCATCCCATCCAAAAGACTGGTGGAAATCCTTCAGGCGTTCTTCCGGAAAAAAAGGATCGAAACGAATCCCGGGCATGGTGCTCTCGATAAGCTCCGTCATAACCCGCCAATCAAAAAGACGGTTCAAGGGTTGCATCTGCGCCCAGGCCTCAGCCTCATTTTCTGAAATGATTTCAGTGAGTTTGGCGACGAGCCGGCCGGTTCGCCGGACTTCGGGAATCAGATAATTGAAAAGATAGACCAATAGCACCCCAAACCCCAGCACCGCGCCAATAATTTTATAAGCCGTTTTCGCCGGGGATGCTGTTTGATCTGCGCCTGCCACGAAACAAAATCCGATGAGAAAGACGCACAAAATGCAGACAAGAACGATGAGCGTCGTAAATAACGATTTCCGTGAGTCGGATTCCTGCTTTTTTTCCTGAAGTTTTTTGATCTTCCGGCATAGAACCACATTGGCGTTCTCATCGACTCCGGACTGTTTTTTCAGACGCTCAAACGTTTCCGAAGTCAGCCGCGAGAATGTTTCCTTAAATTCGTTGGCAAAACGGTCTAGCGGCTCATATATCTCATCGATCATACAAAGAAGGTTCCGCGAGCTTGCGCTTTGGTCTCAGCGCTTGCAGTAAAGGGAATGCGGGAAGTATATCCGGAACGTGCGGCAACGATCATTTTGGTGGGCCACTCAAACAGGGAGGTATTCCAAAGATTCACCGTATCGTTATAGAGACTGCGTGCCGCAGTGATTTCCTTTTGCAAATAGCTGTTTTGCCGCATCGCTTCCTCTATGGAAGCATGTGCTTTAAGCTCCGGATATGCTTCCACCTGCGGGAAAATCCTCCCGAAAGCGGTATCAAGCTGTGACGCAACCTGGTTGCGCACGCCATCAGGCGAGCTTCCCCCGCGAAATGCCGCGACGGCCTTCATCACATCCTTATCAAGATCGATCGCTTTGCTCACAAGCGGCGCAACGTTCTGGAGTATCTGAACGCGCTGCTCCAGCAAATTATCGATATTGGACGCATCAGCCTGAATTTTCTGCTGAAGCTGCCGGAAATAATTGTCCGCCCCGATTTTCATGAAAAGAAAAACCAGCCCGGGTATAATCCCCAGGCACCAAAGAGCTATTTCAAAAATCAACGACCCTACGCCAACCTTAACCGGCAGTTGTTTCTCAATCACGCTAACGTCGCGTCCTTCGGGATTCACAGACCCTGTCAATTCATCAAGTTCGTTCGCCATATTTTCTTTCTCCTTACGGGGTATTCATATTAATCAGTAACCGTATGAGAGAATCAGGTTTTCTCCGTTAAGTCAAGCATCATATTTACTATTTATAAAATGACTTTTCAAAATTCGGCACAGACCACGTGCCCAAACATGGGTGAAATAAGATCATTGAGGTATGCGGAGCATACCCAGCTTATAGCCCGGGGTCGCCAGCCCCCGGGGAAACATCCACCCCATGATTCCTCACGCCCCCGTAGGGGTCGCATTCGGTCATCCCCTAAAAAATCTGTGAAAATCTGCGTAATCTGCGGTTAAAACTTTGTCATCTGCGGTTAAAACTTTGTCATCTGCGGTTAAAACTTTGTCATCTGCGGTTAAAACTTTGTCATCTGCGGTTAAAACTT
>JAGVTF010000285.1 GCA_019136955.1 Verrucomicrobiota bacterium | reverse complement strand
GCTGAGCAATCTGCACGTTGCCTACAGCCTCAATCCACTCAATTTCCCGGTCTTGAGGCTCCGAGCCATCAAGACTCCCCACTTCAGCATGCAGTTCAACATCCGACTCTTTTGAAAAGTGAATATGCAGTGAGTCACACGAAAGCAAAGCATCACCATCCTGAACTTTAACGTTTCCAAAAAGAGAGATGCGCTCATCGTTTGAGTTTAAATTGTCCGAGTATGATGAGAGGACTTCAGGGCTCTGGGCACCGCTTGAGGCCATCGGTATTCCGATTATCCCACTTTCATTCAATTGGTTTTTTCCCAGCTCCATTTGCACATTCCCTGTTGCTGAAAGCTCTTTCCCATTTTGTCTTAGCGTTACATAGTTTGCACGTCCACTTTGTGAATCTCCCTGCCAGGTAACATTGCCCGATATAGCGAGCTCATTTTGCGTTCGTACATAAACAAACTGATCGCCAGTGGCGCTGAATTTTTGTCCTGGCTTGTCTACGGTAATCAGCGCATTCCCTTCACCTACGACTTGTTCAAAGCCGGCCGGAGCCCCGGCAGAAAAGAGCTGTAGCTTTTCGCAACGAAGATGGGTGCCTTCTTCGCTGACGTTGACATTACCAAGATATTGGACATTGTTTTCTCGCTGAGAAAAAATAAACTGATTGGCAGTGACTCTTACTTTGTTTGTAGAAGTGGCGGGATTGTTGGTTGCGAAGCCGCTGATATCCAGGCCAGAAAACGCGGAATTGACCTGATTAGAAATCACCAGAATGGAATCAGAGTGGGACCAGGAGAACCCCACACCCTGGATAGACATGGAGCCGTCAGTCCGAAGCAACTTCAACGGTTTGTCTGATAGAACGGTTTTTTTCGATATTTCATAGACACATTCACTTGTTGTAACAACAGTGTTCGTCTTCCCATCGCGATCGTAGCACTCTATCCTTAATCCTGAAATAGCAACGGCAGCGCCTCCCACAGGTTTGGCTTCTTGGCCTCTAAGTAAAGACCTGAGAGGAGCTTTTTTGCCAGGCTCAGAAGGGTAGTACTCTGGAATTTGAAAACCTTTAATTCGTCCTCCCAGCCGGCTTGTAAAATGAGAATTAGTTGCCTGTTGGAAGCCAAAGCCTTGCACAATGCAGAGAAAAAAGGGCACCAAAGCCACTATTTTAATTGCAGCCATCAGGCGTCTTGGAATCCACTTTCTGAAATTCATTTCCTTAGCTGAGAACCGATCATTCAGCACTGCCCATATTCTATTCAAAAACAACTCAATGGCCAGTCTTTAATGAAGCGGGTCCAGACCAAACGTATTGCCGATGTGCTCTGACAAAATGAGCTGGTATCCCTGAAAGTTAAGGTTTATTCTGTTGACTTAAACAAAGAGATATTTTAGCGTTTTCCCATGAAGTTGAATAAAACTTTGCTTTATGGATTTTGTGCAATGTTTTCTGCAATTACCTTTAATACAAATGGTTTAGCAGAATATAAGCAGGCTCCTTCTCCATTAATGACGGTCTGGGGCGAAGAGATGACCCCAGAAACTGCATGGCCTCTGCATCCGCGCCCAAACCTGGAGCGAACAAGCTGGCAAAACCTGAACGGTCTTTGGGACTATGCAGTTACTGCAATCAATGCTCCTGAACAGCCCGAAGTATGGGAAGGGAAGGTGCTGGTTCCTTTCGCAATGGAATCTGCCTTGTCTGGAGTGGGAAGATTGATTGAGCCCGATGAGGCCATATGGTACCACCGCACTTTTGCCGTTGATGGCTTAGGCAATGATCGCCTCCTGTTACACTTTGATGGTGTCGATTTTCGCTCTCAAGTTTTTGTTAACGGCGTGGAAGTTACCGACTACCCACATGAAAGCGGCATCATTCCATTGACTGTTGACGTGACCGATGCGGTAAAAGAAGGCTCAAACGATCTCTTGGTCTATGTTTGGGATCCAACTAATACCTGGCAGAATGCCACCGGCAAGCAGGTTCTGAAGCCCGGAGGCATCATGTACACCCGCACTTCAGGGATTTGGCAGTCTGTCTGGATGGAAACAGTCCCCAGCACCTATGTCACTGGCTATGAAATTGACAGCGATATAGATAGAGGTATTGCTTATGTGACCTTGAAAACTAAAGGCAACTTAATGGGTGCCCAGGCCACAGTCACAGTCAAAGATGGCAAAGGGAAAAAAATAGCCAGCGGTAAGGTAAAGAATTGGGATAAACCGGTGGAGTTGAAGATAAAGGCTCCTCAGCTTTGGTCGCCTGATAATCCGTACCTCTATGACATGGAGATAGCTCTAAAATCCTCTGGCGGGACCGATAAGGTAAAAGGCTACTTTGGCATGCGCAAAATCGAAATGCGCAAAGACGCTAACGGCATTCCGAGCTTCTTTCTGAATAACGAAAAGATTTTCATGCAAGGGACGCTGGACCAGGGGTGGTGGCCTGATGGTCTCCTCACACCTCCCAGTGAAGAAGCCATGATTTTTGACATTCAGTTCCTTAAAGACGCTGGATTCAATATGATGCGCAAGCATATCAAAATCGAGCCGATGCGTTACTACTATCTCTGCGACAAACTCGGTCTTCTCGTTTGGCAAGATATGACTTCTGGGCCAGGCAACGTTAATGCCCGTTACGGTATGTATCGCCGCGAGCTCAAACAGATGATAGACCTCCTTCAGCCCATTCCTTCAATCGTAGTCTGGGTCCCTTACAATGAAGGCTGGGGGGAGCCCGAAGCCTTCAAAGCTAATGCCACCTTAAACTGGGTGATTGGTTACGATAAGACTCGTCTGGTAGATGGTCCTTCAGGCTGGACCGACTACGGAGTGGGGCACATCAAGGATATGCACAATTACCCTGGTCCGGGTATGTTTGATGTTATGCCGGATCGCATTTCAGCTTTAGGAGAGTTTGGCGGACTGGGACTGGCTGTTCCGGGACACGTTTGGGCCGACAACAAAGGCTGGGGCTACGTCAGCGACAATACTGTGGAAGCCTCTTTTGAGCGCTACACCTCGCTCATGAAGCGTTTAGCGCGTCTGGCTTCTCAGGGCCTTGCCGCTTCTGTTTACACGCAGACTACCGATGTTGAAGTGGAAATCAACGGCCTCCTGACCTATGACCGCAAGGTAGACAAATATGGTGCTGGAAACCTTAAAAAACTTCATGCAGAAGTTTACGAGGGCGCAACAAAGTATTATACTGTGAAAGAAGCCCAGCCCATTGCGCAAGAGTGGAAATACACCTTCGAGCAACCGGCAGCAGGATGGGAGAAGCCTGACTTTAATGATAGCAATTGGAAAAATGGCAAAGCTGGTTTTGGCAACGCTATTATCAAAAGGGATAACTCTCTTGCTCAGGTGAATACTGTTT
>JAGVTF010000140.1 GCA_019136955.1 Verrucomicrobiota bacterium | reverse complement strand
TTAGCCGGACTCTCCCGGAGAGCTGCGTCAAAACCCTCATCGATTATCTGGTTGCTCACACGACCTCGAAGACAAAACCTTCCTGGGATAAGGCAAAGAAAGCGCTCGAAGCCGTCCTCAAGGCTGAGAATCTCAAAATCGCCCCGCAGGAGAAAGTGAAAATAATCAGCCCCTGGGATAAGCTTAAGGAGCGGATCGCACCCGGTCGCTCTTCGAAGCAGAGCAGCCCGGAGTATCTGCGCGACTTCCTCTCCCATCAAAATTTTCCCCTTGAAGAAAACGGACAGATAACGGAGAAAAATCTCTCGGAAAACTGCGTCAAAACTCTTATCGAATATCTGGCCGCTCACCCGATCCCGGATACAAAACCTTCCTGGAGGGAGGCAAAGAAGGCGCTTGAAGCCGCTCTCAAAACTGAGGGGCTCAAGATAGCTCCCAGGCAAGGGCCAAAGAAAAAAAACAATGTCTGGGATCAGCTTAAGGACCTGATCGCTCCCAGCCGATCTTTGAAGAGTAGAGCCAAACTCTCAAGCGAAGCGGCCAGGCAGCTTTTTAACGAGGCGACCCGTGGCGGAACCTCTTTCGACCCGAAAAAAATTTCTGACCAAAAGAAAAAGATAGGCTATTACGAAATCCTGGCCAATACCTTGATGGATTACGGCGTATACACTCAGGTACAGACTCTTCTGGGCGTGCTTCGAAAACCCAAGGAAGGGAAAACCATTTCTTCACCATTTGGAGTCAAAGGCTTCCTCCACCAGCTTTTCGAAAAGGAGCTCGCGGATAAACTGGGCGGAAAATTAGTCCCGGATTACTGCATTATTGAGTGCATCAAAGACCCACCCCGGAATGAAGAGGAAAAGAAGAAACGGGCAGAATCCAGCGGTAATTCCCGTGCATTCGCGGAGAATCTGGTCAAAATGTATGGCTTCTCCGAAGTACCGAGGCGCAGCGTGCTGACCCGCCTCAAGCTCTATCGCCAGCAGGGGGGAGTGGCCAAAGATGGGCTCATCAAGACGCAGGCGGTCTGCCCCTTCACCGGCAGGCTGTTAGGGCCCAACCCGCTCTCTGCCGATTTGGAATTGGCCCACCTCTTCCCTGACAGCAGGGGCGGTCTGGCGATAGAAGACAACCTGGTACTCACTCACAGGAAGACTAATGGCGATATGCACAATCTCACTCCCCGAGAAGCGGCACGGCTTGGACTAGACAACTGGCTCAGTTGGGAAGAGATAGAGAAACTGAGACGCGGCTTCAAGTGGAGCGATAAAAAGCGGGAACTCTTCTCCTTTGTCCCCACCAAGAAGCAGCCTGTTCCGGATTTCGAAAACCTGACTCGCACGGCCCAGCTGGCCAGGCAGCTTCGCCGGATGGTCTGCCTCTGGATGGAGTTGATGGAGGATTCCGTCGAGGTGCGCAAGCGGATCGGCAACCCGAGCGGCCTCCATACCGCAGCCGCCCGTAGAGGGTGGAAAGTGGGAAAGAAGGACCGCAGCGATAAGAGCCACCATCGAGTGGATGCGGCCATTCTCTCCTTTATCCCCCCGGCAGCCGGATTGAACAACGTCCTCTGTGGAGGAATTTTTGAGAACCTGCCATCTGAAGTGGTTATAGGAGGGAATAAGACCAAAGTCTACAGAATCGAGGCGGTGGCGGAGCTCAAGCCTGATCTCTCCGCTTTGGAAGAGGAGACTCGGCAGGAGTGCCCCGTCATCAGCCTCCGTTCCCGCAGTAAAAGCAAATCTTTGGGAGACTCCACTTTCTGGAGGGTGGATTCGGAAGGGAATCTTTGGCAAAGAGAGCCGCTCTTACCCGCCATGAAGAAGGATGATCTTGAAAAATTGACGGTAGAGAAATTGAGAGAAATCCTTTTGGGAAGGAAAATCCCGGAAAGCGAGATTCCCAGCGATGAGAAGCTGGAAAAATGGATGCAAAATCTTGAGAAGCCGCTTCTGCTCAAAGGAAGAAAAAGACCCATTCGATTTATTGAAAAGAAGAGTGGAAAAGGCACTTTTAAATCTCCTGTTGGCTGGTCGGGCATCATTCATCCCGATGGAACAGTGGCTCAACTGCGGAAGCTTGATGAGACCAATGAGCGGCTGGAGCTTTGGCTGGGATGGAATGGGAGACGCTGGGAGTATTATAAACGGATCATTCCCAGCAAAGAGGCGATGCGCGGCTTGAAACGCCTCGGCCTTCCCTGGCGCGGCCGGGAGGGGCTCCTGCCACACATGATCAAGTTTTTAGATGCGAAAGGAGTGGCCGATTTCAGGGAGTATTATTGCGAGAAGCTGCCCCCCTTTGCCCACAAGGTGGGTGAATTCAAAAAGGGAGATACTTTTTTGCTTTCACCGGAAGAAGGGGAAAAAGCGAAAGAGGGAGTGGACACCACCATGTTTGCCTCCGAAGAGTCGATCCTGCCGCAGAGTAAGTGGTATCAGGTGAGTGCTATAAATTCAAGAAAGAGTATTGAATTAAAACCAATTTTTCAGGAAGGGAAAACTTATGAGAGAGTCGCAGGTCTGGTTTTGGCTGGTTTGCTGCGGTTGGGTTCAGCTGAAGAAGAGGCACGGAAATTGAATTTGCGGGCTCCATCGGTGGGCGGGCCATGATTCATCATCTCATTCTGGTGAGTGAAGAGCCTGATATTCATATTGAATCGGGGCTGCTGTGTCACTCAAAGCAGCGGGTTGCCTTAAGGGTGCTCGGTTCGGTGCAATGCTTCGCCTCCTGCGGTCGCTGGAGTCAGCAAAGTTTGGGAGCGCTGAGCGAGCAGTGCCCCTGTTTTTAACACCCCGCAGGGGTGTTATCCCATAGCCAGGAGTCTTCAGACTCCTGGTCAGAATGATAATAAAATACCTACACGACCCCGCAGGGGTCGCGTGCTTCGTGGGGGGGATGTATACCAGGGGTCTTCGACCCCTGGCTATGAAGTGGCATCCCTCTGGGATGCATAATAATGGTATGCTTCGCATACTCGGAGAATGCGCATCCTCCGGATGCGTGTGGAAAGAGGTGATAACAATAGTACGCACCCGCACGAATGCGAGCGGGTGATCCGCTACATGCGCAGAGTGGTGGAGGTTTATGTGCCCGAAGGGGATGTGCGGCTCATCCCGATGGAAAACCGGGTCTGGGAGCAGCAAATTATTCTGCTGGGCCTTGACGCAGAGCCGAAGGAACGCCCCTTTGCAGCCTTTGTTCTGATCTGGTAAAATGCCCTCAAAAAGGCGATTCGTGAAAAGGAGGAGCCGCTTAACCACCTCTAAAAGGGCTGGTTAAGCGGCTCCATATAGCATAATGCCCCGGTGGGGGCAACTTTAAAACAACGTATATTCACCAATCTCAGTGACCCCCTCTATAGCATAATGCCCCGGTGGGGGCAAC
>JAGVTF010000179.1 GCA_019136955.1 Verrucomicrobiota bacterium | reverse complement strand
GGATTGCCAACCTGAGTTCATGGCCGCCATGGATGGAGCGGTGCAGGCCGGTACTTACGACAGGATCAGAATCTTGTCGCCATTCCTGGGTTTGGATAAGGGGGGGATTGTCCGGCTGGGGAGTGAACTGGGGGTGGATTACGGCAGGACGTGGTCCTGCTATCGTGGTGAAGCGCTTCAATGTGGTGCATGCGGAACCTGTGTTGAGCGGCGTGAGGCCTTTGCCCAGGCCGGACTTACAGACCCTACGGAGTACTCTCTCTAACAGAGATATTGTTGGAAGCCGGCGGGCTCAAGGAGGCCCCCAGTAGCAGGAAGAATGGCCAGGCTATTGCCGGAATGTAGAGCGAAAAATCGCTGAACCCCTGTAGTGCAAAGCCGCTTAGCCCCAAGGCCAGACAGAATTGAAGTGGGGAGAGCTCTCCAGCTCTTCTCCAAATCCTCCAAAAAGAGCCACCAATGAAGGCGAGATAGGCCAATGCGGCGACAATGCCTGAATCTGTCGCCTGTTCCAGATAATCGTTATGGCAGAGCCGTGCCATTTCTGACTCCGGATTTTTGCTCTCCTGATAGGGAATGGCAAAAGTGCCCGGACCGCTCCCCAGGAGCGGGTTGGCGCGGATATTGAGAGCGGCTGCCCGCCAGTAATCAAAGCGGGCTCCGACACTTGTCGCACCGCGCTTGAAGTAATCCGCAAAGACAATCCCAAAAAGAATCAACCCTGAGCAGAGGATGAGCCCGGCAGCGAGGATTTTGTATCTGAGCGAAAATCTGGTCTGAATGAACAGGGTGATGATTGCCAGAAAAACTGAAATCAGCCAGGCGGTTTTGGAGCCTGACCAGAAAAGCGCGGCAAGGCCCATATACCCCAGAGTAACGACCAGAAGGAGGCGAAGGAGCCGTGGAACTCTGGCAGGCAGTTCCCAGAGCGCGCAGAGGCAGGGTGGTAACAGGAGGAGCAGGAGCCCGGCCAGAGAATTGGGATAGACCAGTGTCCCATAAACACGCTTGCTGTTGAGGCGACGAAGGAGGTCTTCAGGCAAGTTTTCCGGAGGTACAAGCGAAAAGACGTTTTGGCGCATCGCTTCGAGTCCACTATAGTGTTGTTGAAAAGCTGCGAGGAGGACCGGCAGCAGTGCCGCGCCCAGAATCCATAAAAAAGGACGTTGATTTTCAAAAGAGCCTCTCAAAATCAGATATCCGGCCAGAAAAGAGACCAGGCAAAGAAAGAGGTGGAAAGCCGTTGGAAGCGAGAGCTGTCTATCCAGCGTTTGAAGCGTAGAGAGCCCCACGCAGAGAATCCAAATAAGAGCCGGCAGGAATATAGACTTGGGGAAAGAGAGAGTAGCCCTGTTTATCAACGGGATGCCGGCAAGGGCCAGAGCAAGAACTGCCGCTCCCCAAAGGAAAGAGGAGGGATTGTGGCCCAGGAGCTCTCCGGAACTTTGAGCTGAAGCGGCCTGGGCAAGGAGCTCTATCTGGGGGGAGGAGAGATCAAAGTTTTCCAGAATGACAGGGATACCCAAAAACCGAATTACCAAAAGGAAGCATACTCCCAGGGCAATCACCCAGAACCGTGCGTAATGATCCAGAAAAGAGCGCCTCATGGGAGAGTGGTTTCGGGGGTTAAAGGGTAAGTTTAAGCAGGAGCAACTCCAGAATCAATGCCTCCTGGATGTTCGTCTCCAGGGATTTAATGGTCTGGCCAACATTTTTGAGGTTTTCCCGAGCCTGCTTTTCTGTGATGCGTTCCGCGACTTTTTCAGTGGAGGACTGCATCTGGGGCAGGTGAGCCATCTCCGGGAAAGCTCCTGTCACTTTGGTGAGCCAGACATCCCTGAGCCAGAGCTCAACAGCGCCGACCATTGCAGAGCGCTGCCGGCGATACTCCGAAGCGATAGAGGCTTGCAGCTCTTTTTCCCAGCGCTCTTTCTGCTTCTCTTCTGCATCAGGGTAGTGGGAGAGCGGAGACTTCTCTTTGAGCTCAGCTTCAATAGTGCTCTGCATCTCATCAAGCTTGGAAATCATGGGCGCCAGGAGCGTATATCGACTGACAATCCCTTCGGTGGAGGAAGCGGCCGTTTGAACGAAAACGTCGAGCCACTCCTGAATATCGCTTTCAATTATGGGGCGGTTAATCCCTTCGAAAACAAAATGGCGGCAGCGCGAAAGGATGGTGGGCAGAATTTTTTGGGCATCTTGAGTGAGTAAGATGAAAAGTTTGCCCGGGAACGGCTCCTCCAATGTTTTGAGGAATGCGTTGGCGGCCTGGATATTGAGGCGGTCAGCCCCGCAGAGGATAGCTATCTCGTAGCTTCCGGAAAGAGATTTTAGCTGGAAAGAGCTGATCAACTGCCGGATTTGATCGGTCGTAATGATACGAATTTTGGATTCCGGATAAATCCAGCGAACGTTGGGGTCTTTGCGCTCAGCGATCATGGTGCAGCTCCGGCAGACGCCACAGGCATCCGTATTGAGACCGCTGGTTTGAGAGCGTGAAGGCGGGTTTTCACAGTGGAGAGTTTGGGCCAGAGCCGTCGCCATAGCTTCCATTTCACCCAGGTCGGGGCCGATAAAGAGGCTGGCATGTGCCAAGCGTCCACTCTCCAGACTGCGTTGGAGGGTTTCTGCTACGATTTTTTGGTTTTGAAAGGATGAAAGCATATGGTGACTCGGAGCAGATTACATGTTGGTTAGACTTTTCCAAAACGGCGGTCACGCCGCGCATATTCCTCCAGTGCCTCGCAAAACTGTTCTTCGCGAAAATCGGGCCAAAGGGTGGAGGTTACATAAATCTCTGAGTAAGAGATCTGCCAAAGGAGGAAATTGCTGACCCGCATCTCTCCGCTGGTTCGTATGAGGATATCCGGGTCGGGGTACTCCCTGGTGTAAAGATTTTCTGAGATCAGTTTTTCATCGATTGCTTCTGGGGAGAGTTTGCCTGCCTGTACCTGGGCTGCAAGAGTGCGCAGGGTGGATGTGATTTCCTCGCGGCTGCTGTAGCTGAGCGCCAGAATCAAGGTCAAGGCGTTGTTTTCCCTGGTCGTTTCGATGGTTTGAGCCAGTTGCGCCTGGGCGTCAGCGGGCAGGAGGTCGGTGCGGCCAATTGTTCTCAGGCGGACACCGTGCTTCATCAGCTCCGGGGTTTCCTGTTTGAGAAACTGCACGAGATACTTCATCAAAGTGGAGACTTCTTCTTTGGGACGCACCCAGTTTTCCATGGAAAAAGCATAGAGCGTGAGGAAGGGTATCTTGAGCTTGCCGCAGGCGACAACTGTACTGCGGACAGAGTCAACCCCGTTGCGGTGGCCTTCCACTCGGCTCAATCCGCGTTTCCTGGCCCAGCGGCCATTGCCATCCATGATGATGGCAACGTGTTGTGGTAGAACAGATTTTGCTTTATCTGAAAGGTTTAGAGGTTTGTCACTCATGGACGGTGAAAGTCTCGTCTCTGGCAGGGCCGACAGAAAGAATCGCAATGCGCGTCTGGCACTCTTGCTCCAGCGCTTTGAGGTAGAGGCGTGCATTCTCGGGCAGTTCCTCCCAGGAACGGGCACCCGTGGTCGGCGTTTTCCAGCCGGCAAACTCTTTATAGACCGGTTTGCAGCGTTCCAGCAAGGTGATATCCGAAGGAACATAATCGTATTGGACGCCGTCGCACTCATAAGCTGTGCAGAGCTTAATCGTCTCAACCGTATCAAGGCCATCAAGATTCGTCAGCGCCAGCTCATCAATGCCGTTGATCATTACGGCAGTTCTGGTGATTACACAGTCATGCCAGCCGCAGCGGCGGGCACGCCCCGTGGTGGCTCCAAACTCACGCCCCAATCCGTGCAGGAGATCAGATATTTCGGCGTTCTCGGTTGGCATGGGGCCGCCTCCCACACGTGTGGAGTAGGCCTTGGCAACGCCCATCACTTTGTCAATGTGGTGGGGAGGGAATCCTGAGCCGGTGCAGGCGCCGCCGGCGGTAGTATTGGAGGAGGTGACAAAAGGGTAGGTGCCGTGGTCGATATCCAGGAAGGTTCCCTGGGCACCTTCGAAGAGGATGCTTTTACCTTCTTTTCTGGCTTTATATAAGAGGGTAACCGTCTCTTTTACAAAAGGTTTAAGTTTGGCGGCGATTTCAGAGTAGGTCGTGTAGATCGAGTTAAAATCAAGGGCCTCCATTCCGTGCGCCAGGAAGTTCTTGTTATGTTCTTCCAGGCGCTCCTTGAGGAGAGCCTTAAAGCGCTCGGGCTGGATAAAGTCAACCATTCGGATTCCTGTTCTGTCGGCTTTTTCTGAATAGGCCGGGCCGATACCATTCTTTGTAGTGCCGATTTTTTCGTCTCCCTTGCGTGACTCTTTGAGAAGGTCCAACTGTTTGTGCCACGGCATTACGATATGGGCTGACTGGCTAATAAATAGCTGGCCGCTCACGGGGATATTCATGGCAACCAGCCCCTCAATCTCCTTGAGTAGTCCCACAGGGTCAATCACGACACCATTGCCGATGATACAGAGCTTATTGCCGCGCAGGATGCCGGAGGGGATAAGGTGAAGAACGTATTTGGTTTTCCCCACAAAAACGGTGTGCCCTGCATTATTGCCGCCCTGGCTCCGGATAATAACGTCGGAGTTTTCTGTCAGAACGTCAATAATTTTGCCTTTACCCTCGTCACCCCACTGGGCGCCTACTAACACGATATTTGCCATACTTTTAGAGTTTTTCAGGAACCGGATTTCATAGCCGGAGCGTAAATTCCAAAGGTGTCATTTACAGCCAAACCCTACAAGTAGAGGCTGGAGCTGTCAATCAAAACTTGGGAGCTCGATCGGGAGATATCAGCCCGAAAATCTGCAAAGGGAGAGTATCCTTTTTCAAGGGTTGAGCTCTGAGATGATTTGGCTCATCCACCGGGTCGATTCGTTCAGGCAGGGGAGGTAGATAAACTCCTTGCCGCCAGAGGCCAAGAATGTTTCTTTAAGCTCTATCCGGATTTCGTGAAGTGTTTCCAGGCAATCGCTAATGAAAGAGGGTGCCACAACAGCCAGGTGGCGCACTCCAAGCCGGGCAAGTTTGATGGTTGACTCATGAGTATATGGGGTGAGCCAGGCTTCTCTGCCGAGTCTGGATTGATAGCAAAGGGTATATTGGTCTTGCGGCAGGTTCAGGGCGTGGACCAGTGACTGGGTCATCTGGTATGCCTGAGCACGGTAGCAGCGCTGGAGCAGCTCACCGGAAGCGTTTTTGCAGCAATCCGGGCTTTTAAGGCAGGTTTGACCGGTGGGGTCAGCTTTTTGGATATGCCGCTCCGGCAAACCGTGGAAACTGATTAAGAGATGGTCCGCTTCTGGCGGCAGATTTTTTTTGACCGATTCAATCCAGGCATCCAGATAGGCACGGTGATTCCAGAAAGGGGGAATAATCTTGAGCGTGTGAGGATGGGACGCCTCCCGTGAGGCTGCCCGTAATTGGACCAGAATGGATTCAGTTGTTGCCAGACTGTACTGGGGGAAAAGTGGAAAGCCGATGACGGTATCGCATCCCTGCTCCAAAAGGGCTGCCAACCCTTCCTTAATGGAGGGGGCCCCATAGCGGAATCCCAGGGCGACCGGCAGACCGGTCTCTGCAGCCAGAGAGCTGCGTTGGCCTTCAGAAATGAGGATTAGCGGGCTGCCCTCCGCAGTCCATATCTGCCGGTAGAGCCGGGCGGAGCGTTTGGGGCGTGTTCGCAGGATGAGCGCATGCACCAGGAACCAGCGTTTCCAGAAAGGGATGTCCAGCACGTAGGGGTCCATCAGGAACTGGGCCAGATACTTTCGGACTTCCTTTACTGTCGGGGCTGCCGGTGAGCCCGTATTTATCAGTAAAATTCCTTTCTTTTTCACTTCCAGGTGATTGAACCAGAGTTTAAGCCTTAATGCAAAGCAAACCTGTAGCGGGCTTTCTCTGCTATCAAAGTCCGCCGTTCTTGACAGACAGGGCGTGTGAGTGTACTTTGAAAACGTTAGTTGCCTAAAGGGCAGCAGGATATATCGTTGATTTCCAACAGAAAGAAAATAACAAAAATGAGAGCGTGGGTGGAGGATTATATCCGCCAGTTTAAGGCGGTGGTAGATGCGGTTCCGGTAGAGAGCCTGGTTCAATGGATTGAAGTTTTTCGCAAGGCGCACAAGGAGAACCGCCAGATTTTTGTTTTCGGTAACGGCGGGAGCGCCTCCAACTGCTCCCACTTTGTTTGTGACCTGGGCAAAGGGAGCTCTATCAGCATGGGGAGCCCTTTCCGATGCCTGAGCCTCAACGATAACGTGGCATGGATGACGGCGATCGCCAATGACTTTAGCTACGATGACGTTTTTGTGCGTCAGTTGGAAAATTATGCCAAGCCAGGTGACCTTATCCTGAGCCTGAGCGTGAGCGGTACCTCGCCCAATTGCGTCAAAGCGATGGAGTGGGGTAAAAAGCAGGGGCTGACCCTCCTTGCATTGACCGGCGCCAAGCGCGGCAGGATGGCCGAGCTGGCGGACCACCTCATCGTCATCGATTCTACCCACTACGGAAGGGTGGAGGATGCCCAGATGATGGCGACGCATATTCTCTGCTATGCTTTCATGGAAAAAGCTGAAGAGCTAAAGCGTTAGCCCTTGAGAGTAAGCTTTTGTTTTCTTTATTTTGGAGGCAGCCCTTCCAGAAAAAGAAAATGCTTTCCCCTGAAATCACTTGCTTTGAAGCAGCTCTTTGACTAGAGTGTGCGCGTTGCCTTTTCGGGGGCCCATAGCTCAGTGGTTAGAGCAGGCGACTCATAATCGCTTGGTCGGGGGTTCAAGTCCCTCTGGGCCCACCATTTCTTCATTTCACCCCTCGAACGCAGATTAGGGAGGGAAGCGCTTCCTGGCTTATGAAAAAACCACAGAGTGCAAGCGCGGCTTACTGTTGATTGGCCATTTGGCGGAGACGCTCGGAGGTGTTAAAGAGGGCGCGGGCCTGGTGGTAGCACTCGGTCCAGCAATCGGCTTTGTTGCGGATAACAGGTTGACCTTCCTTTTGGACATCGGCCCACCAGCCTCCGTGGAGAGGGTCTATTTGGAAGCTGGATATCCAGTGCCACTCTTTTTGGAAAGCCTCCCAGTAGCGCGGAGTCTCTTTGGCGAAGCGCTCGTGGAGGAGCAGCAGCACATTCAACTGCTCGGCCTGAACCCACCAGACTTTCATCGTTTTGAGACCACTTGTGACAGAGCCATCGGCGTTCAGCGTTCCCAGATCGTAGAGGCCGCCTCTTGTTTCATCCCAGCCGTAGAGGAGTGCATGGTTCACAAGCTGGCGGGCGGCTTCCCAATAGGGCGCCTTATCTTCCAGTCCGAGGGCATCAGCGGCTTCTATCATGAGGAAGCCCGCTTCCACATCGTGTCCAAAGGAATCAGGGCTTTCAACGGGTTTCCAATCCCGGTCGGTAAACTGAATGAGGTAGCCCGGGGGTCTAAAGAATCTTTGGTGGCAAACCTCGAGCATCTCCTGAAGCCTCTTCTTGAGGAGTGGGTCGGGCCAGACTGCATAGAGCTCGGTGAGCGCTTCCAGAATATGAATGCTGGTATTCATTGACTTCTGGCCTTCTTGGGCGCCGACGACATTTTTTGAGTTGGGTGTCAATGGTTTCCCACCGGGGCCGATGCTTTCGAAGTAGCCTCCGTGAAGGGAGTCATGGGCATATTTTTCCATCCACTGAAACGCTTTTTGGGCAAGCTCCAGAGCTGCAGTATCCTGGGTAGCCTGATAGTTTGCGGCCAGAGCATAGATACCGAAAGCATGGCCGTACATCTCTTTGAGCTCTCTGGCAGGTGAGCCATCCACAGGGACCTCCCAGAAGAAGCCGCCCTCTTTTTTATCCCACATTTTCTCAGCCAGATATTTTGCACCATGTCGGCTTTGGGCGAGGTAGAGATCGGCCTCTTCGGGGAAGCGCAGGGCAGCTCTGGCACTGGTCCAGGTGAGGCGGCTCTGGTAGACAATACTTTTGGTTGCAGAAGATTGCGGTTTCCAATCACGGGAGAAGTTTTCAATGAACCCTCCGTTCTTTTCATCCAGAGCGGCCGGGAAGAATTTTTGAAGGATATGTTCCTTGAGGTTGGCTTCCAGTTCTGCGGCGATTCTGAGATACGCTTTTGGCTCCGGTGCGGTAAGCGCCAGTGGGGGAGGCAGGCTGGACTCGGTCGCGCTCTTACCCACTGGCCCAGGATTGTCAAAGGTGGTCCCCTCTACCGCAAAGAGCAGAGAGGCGAGAGAAAGGAGGCAGCCAAGAGAAAGCCACTTCTTGTTTTTTATGGTGTGCAGCATGTCTTGGGTTCGTGTTTATCTACATGGGCTTTACGGGGGCCCGGGAAGCTGATTCCCAAAAACGCCCGCAGCATCAAAGCCGCCAAAAGGATGCCTGAAAGCATCGATATCCAGTGCGTCTCATGCATGGAGTGCATGAAGAACTGAGTCGGCATAAGCTTTATTCCGGAGAGATTCAGCAGAGTTCCAAGTGCGATGGAGCAGGTTGCAATCACGGCCAGATAGATGACACCCGCTTTTCCGCCCAAGATTTTGAACATGGTCGTGATGGTCGCGCCGTTTACGGCCGGACCCAATACCAGGAAAACCAGGGCAGCGCCTGGAGAGATGCCCTTGAGCATCAAGGTTGCGGCAATTGGTACTGAAGCCGTGGAGCACACGTAAATGGGAATAGAGAGCAGGGCGATGGCCCCAAACTCGTAGAGGTAGTTGCCTTTGATGTAGTCTGCACCAAGATTTTCAGGCAAAAACTGTTGAGCCAACGCAGCTATTGCGATGCCGAGGAGGAGCGAGCCTTTCACGCTGCCAAGCATCTGCCCCAGTCCGAAAGAGAAGATGTACTGGACGGAAGTAATGAATCCGCGACGCTCTTTTTTCTGGCTCATGGGAGCCTCTTCACTATTGCCACTGCAGCAGCTTTTGGCGGGTGGCCCCGGCTCTGTCTCCTGGTGGCTGCTACTGCAGCAACTGGCGGTGACAGGTTCCACTGGATCATCTGTGGTTACGGTCTCAGTTTCATTTTTCGTTGCGTTTTGGATAAGAACTCCGCCCAGAAGCCCGGTGATCAATGCCAGGAAAGGGCGAATAACGCCAAAAACCCAGCCAAGGATGCTGAAAGTTACGACCATGCTATCCACACCGGTTTGGGGTGTGGCGATGAGAAAGGCCCCAGTGGCTCCTTTGCTGGCACCTTCTTTGCGCAGAGTCGCCGCAACGGGAATAGTACCGCAGGAGCAGAGGGGCAGGGGAATGCCAAGAGAGACAGCTTTTAAGATCGGTTTAAAGCCGCCTCCACTCAGATGACGTTTGATTTGTTCAGAGGTAAAAAAGAGCCCGACCAGCCCCGCCACAAAGAAGCCAAAGAGGAGCCAGGGGGCCATCGTCGTAAAAACAAACCAGAAACTGTGGATGTAGTCTTTAAGAATACTCATTCTATATTGTTATTTAGTCGTTTGTATATGAGGCGCTTGTGGTTGTTTAGCTGTTTTCTTTTTGTTTTTGCTCATGTAGTAGAGGACAGGAACAGCCATACGGCTGATCAGGAGAGATGCAATCTCACCTGCCATCAGCGAGATGGCAAGACCTTGAAAGATTGGGTCAAAAAGGATGACCGCAGCACCGACCACCACCGCCATGGCGGTCAGGAGCATTGGGCGGAACCTCACCGCTCCGGCATCGATTACGGCCTCATCCAGCGGCATTCCTTCTTCGAGGCGCAGCTCGGTGAAGTCTACGAGAATGATGGAGTTACGCACCACGATTCCTGCACCGGCCATGAAGCCGATCATGGAGGTGGCGGAGAAGAAAGCACCCATCATCCCGTGAGCTGGCAGAATTCCGATCAAGCTAAAGGGAATGGCAATCATGACGACCAGCGGCGTCATGAATGACTTGAACCAGCCGACCATCAGAATGTAAATAAGGATCAGGACCGCTCCGAAAGCCAGCCCCAGGTCGCGGAAGACTTCAATGGTGATATGCCACTCTCCATCCCACTTCATGGAGGGCTCCAGATCGCTGAAAGGCATGGCGGCATTATATATTTTGATATCGGCAGAGCTGCCGCCGTAGTCTCGCATGTCGAGCTCGGCAAGAGCCTTGTTCATTTGGAGGATGGCATAGACTGGGCTCTCCACGGTTCCGGCCACGTCACCAATCACATAGGTGACCGGCATGAGGTTCTTGTGATAAATGCTTTTGTCGGCGATCTCTTCCTGGATGGAGACCAGCTCACGCAGGGGGACCAACGGTGAGCCTTCCGCAGCGGCGGAGGGCTCTGGCAAAGCATTGGCGTCACCGGAGCGGACACGGATACTGAGGAGCTCTTCCGGAGTTGTCTTGAGCGAGCGGGGGATTTCAAGTACCAGGTTAATATCCTCCTTTTCACGGGGGATATGGAGCAGGTCCACAGATTGCCCACCCACGGCGATGCGGAGGGTCTGGGAGATGGTCTCAGCACTGATGCCGTTGAGAGAGGCTTTTTCCTTATCCACGATGAAACGGGTTTTGGGCTGGTCAGCCTCCACATACCAATCGACATCGACGACACCGGGGGTGTTATTGAAAATCTCGCGTACCTGGGAGGCCAGCTTCATCCTGGCTTCTTCATTGGGGCCATAGATTTCAGCCACCAAGGTTTGAAGAACCGGCGGACCGGGGGGAACCTCGGCAACTGCGACGCGGGCGTCGTACTTATCGGCGATTTCCTTGACCCGCGGACGGATGCGTTTGGCGATGTCGTGGCTCTGGGCTTTGCGTTTATGCTTTTCGAGCAGGTTGACCTGCAGGTCAGCCACACTGGAGCCTTGCCGTGCAAAGTAATGCCGCACCAGACCGTTGAAATTGAAGGGTGAGGCAGTGCCGACATAGATTTGATAATCGGTGATTTCGGGTTCCATTCGGATTGCTTCACCGATTTCCAGTGCCGCCTGGGCTGTCTTTTCCAGGGCACTGCCCTCGGGCATGTTCAGGATGATTTGGAACTCATTCTTATTATCAAAGGGGAGCATCTTCACTTTAACCCATCCCAGGGGGACCAGCACCATGGACGCCAGCAAAAGGACGACGATGGAAATCAGGAACAGCCAGCGCAAGCCGAGGTGGTGAATGAGTGGGTCCATGATTCTGCGGTAGAAGAGGGTAAAGGCATCCTCTTCGTGCTCAAAGTGGCTGTGATGCTCGGGTTGCTCTGTCGATTGAGACTGCCGGAGCTTCGGGTTCTTGGCCTGAGCCGACTCTATGTGCGATTTCAGGCGTTTCTCTCCGTTCCACCAACGCAGCATCCGGATGGAGGCCCACGGGGTGACGATGAAAGCGATCAGAAGCGAAAAGAACATCGCGGCGCTGGCTCCAATCGGAATCGGACGCATATAGGGTCCCATGAGCCCACCGACAAACGCCATGGGCAGGACCGCGAAAATGACAGCAAAAGTGGCAAGAATAGTTGGGTTGCCGACCTCTCCCACTGCCTCAACGGCAACTTTATACCACTCTCTATCCTTGTTGTAAGGGAGGTGAAAATGGCGAACAATATTTTCCACCACCACAATGGCGTCATCTACCAGAATACCGATTGAAAAAATAAGTGCGAAAAGAGTAATTCGGTTTAGAGTGAAGCCGTAGAGGAGAAAAACCAGAAGGGTTAAAGCCAGCGTGGAGGGGATCGCTATGCCTACGATGCCTGCTTCGCGCCAGCCCAAAGCCAGCACGATAAGGATGGAGACGCTGACAATGGCAATAGCCATGTGAATCAGCAGCTCATTAGACTTTTCAGAAGCCGTTTTACCATAATGGCGGGTGACGGTGACGCTGACTTCATCTGGGATAATCGTCCCTTTGAGCGTTTCGACTTTTCGCAAGACTTCATCGGCTACCCAGATGGCGCTGGCACCCGGGCGCTTGGCGATGCTTAGCGTGACGGCGGGTTCTTTTTTACCGTCGAAGTCTGAAGGCTCTGCCGCTCCAAATCCAAAGAAGACGTATTGAGAAGGCTCCTCAGGGCCATCAATGATTTCGGCTACCTGGCGCAGATAGACCGGTTTGCCGGAAAAAACGCCAACGACAATGTTGCCAACCTCTTCAGCGGTTTGAAGGAAGGCGCCTGTTTCAACGGCGATTTCCATATTATCGGTGGTGAGACCGCCGGAGGCAAACTGCCGGTTTGCCTGCTGGAGCATCGGTACGATGCCAACAGGACTCAGGTTACGGGATGCGAGCCTGGAGGGGTCCAGCAATACGCGCAGGGTCCGCCGTGCGCCGCCAATGATCGTGGTTTCGGCTGCCAGCGGTATCTGTTTGATAGATTCCTCCACCTGGGCGGTGAGGCGTCTCAACTCCAGATGGTTATAAGTGGTACTGTGAAAGGTGAGCGCCAATATGGGCACGTCATCAATTGACTTGGCCTTAATGAGAGGCGCACCGACACCGTGGGGGATGCGGTCAAAGTTGGATTCAAGTTTTTGTTTCAGCTTAACGAGGCTCTTTTCCGTATCCTGGCCAACTTTGAAGCGGACGATCACCATGCTTTGGCCTGGCTGGGAGGTGGAGTAAATATATTCAACGCCAGGGATTTCCCAGATCAGTTTCTCCATGGGGTTGGTGGCTCGCTGCTCCACTTCCTGGGCACTGAACCCGGGCATGGAGACCATGACATCGATCATCGGTACTTTGATCTGCGGCTCCTCTTCCCGAGGAAGCATGATGACGGCGGCCACACCCAGTAAAACGGAGATGATAATGACCAGCGGTGTCAGCTTTGAATCGATAAAGGCTGCGGCAATCCGGCCGGCCATCCCGAGATTTTCTTTGTCTTGAGAAGCGAGCTTCATTGAAGTACCTCCACCGGTTGGCCACTGGAGAGAAGAGAGGCGTTTTGGGTGACGACCTGCTCCCCAGCCTCAAGTCCAGCCAGGATTTCAACCTGCTCCCCCATCTCTTTGCCTGTTTTGACAATTCGCAGGAGCGCCTTCTGACCCTGGACAACAAAAACAAGGTCCAGTTGACCACGCTGAACAAGAGCGCTGGAGGGGATAAAGAGCGACTGAGCCAAACCGATAGGGACAGAGACTCGGCCAAACTGGCCAGAGCGCAGCCCGGGCTGGGATGGTAAATCAAGCTTTACGGGAAAGGTGCGGCTGTTGGGGTCGCCGACTGGAGCAATCTCACTCACAGTTCCCGTGAGGCGGTTTGTGATGGAAGAGACCTGTACATCGAGTTGATCCCCCAGCTTGATCTTATCCATGAGCCCCTCGGGCACGTCGGCCTCCAGTCTCAAGGCAAGGGGGTCCTCCAGCTCAAGAAGTGGTTTGCCGGGGGTTGCCAGATCGCCAACGTCGGCCAGCTTGCGAGTGATGATTCCGGTAAACGGAGCAGTAATTTCAGTATAGCCGAGCATGGTTTTGGCCTCTACTGCCTGGGATTCCGCAATCCGGTAACGTGACTCCACCTGTTCATACTCCTGCAGCGTGATGACCTCATCTTTTCTCAAGGCTTCGTACCTTCTCCACTCTGACAGAGCTTGCTCGCGGGCTGTTAGGGCTTGATCGTAGCGCGATTTGATCTCCTGGGCATC
>JAGVTF010000084.1 GCA_019136955.1 Verrucomicrobiota bacterium | reverse complement strand
GCTGATGAAGTGTGAGATAAACCTCTTTACATTGACCAGTTGTTCTTGAGATTCAACAAACGCCGCAGCAACGACGTTGCTTAAAAACTCAGTGCGAAGCTCTTCAAATTCTTCTACCTCTCTTGGGATAAGCTCCTCCTTACGTGCCTGCTTGCTGCGGATCACATTTCCCATTGCGGTGAGCGCCTCCAGCTGTTTTTTAGCAACGTCATCTTTTTTGAACTCGCTTAAATGGTGGCGCATCTCCTGGAACTCAGGGTCTTGGGCCAGCGTGTCGCAGAGTCCTTTGAGATGAAAGAAAGCAGGACTGTTTTCGGTAAAAAATTTCACTTTTGACTTTCCAGATAAGGTTTTTGGGTGAACTCGCGAATAACCCTTAACTCCTCTTCTCCAGCGATGGTGTGTTCTTTTTGGAACTCATGCCACTGTATATCATAGCCGAGCTCTTTCAGTTTTTGTATCTGATTTTTAACGGTGGAAAAAGGCAATAAAGGATCGTAAGTTCCATGGGTGACCAGCAGTCTTTGCTGCCTGGCAGTGGAAGCAGCGCGGTTGATTAACCCCTCCAGATCATGAATAAAGCCGCTAATTCCTATGAGACCGGCAAGTTTTTGGGGGTAACAAAGGCCGGTTTCCAAGGTCATAAGGCATCCCTGCGAAAATCCAAAGAGGTATATATTTTCTGGAGAGAAACCTTCATTACATTTTTGGTCAAGCAGCTGAGTGAGCAGTTTTCTGCTGCGATCAATGCCCGGGGCTGGCTCTCCGTAGAGATCAAACCATGAGTAACCTCCATAGTATTCATCTGGTGCGTTGATCAATAGATAGTTCATCCAGGGCAGCTGCATTTCTGAGGGCATCCATGAATACCCATTCATACTGTCTCCGAGGCCATGCATCACAAACATCAGCCATTTGGATTTTTCCTCCTTAGCAGGGATTAGGCGGGTTTCTAACATTGTTTTATTCCTTATCTTCCACTCTTAAGTTTTTGGTTTTTCGATAATAACTGAGCACTCCATATTTTTTTAAACCATCCACGAGAATGTTAAGATTGCTCAGTGTTGTTTGAAATTGAATTTTGGCATCAGGATCATTTACGACAGTTCCCAGGAGACCTTTTGATTCATCTATCTGAGTCATGACATTGTTTAATTTTTCTGTACTCAGAGCCAGATTGGTCAGCGTCTTTTGTACAGCGTCTTTATTGTCAGTAGCAAGACTTTGGATTTCACTGGCAGTGCTTTCCAAAACACGAGCCGCCTCGGCCATATGACCGATTGCATTGGCCAACGCCCCGTCGCTTCCCAGAGCACTTTGATTTAAGTTATCAGCCATCTCCTCGACACGTCGTGATATCTGAGTCAGGCTTGAAATGATATCGGAAATGTTTAAGAGGGACTCATCGGTCAGGAGTTTCTTGTCCAGCTTTTCGATGATTCCGGAAATACTCTTTGCCGTATCGCTTGTCACGTCCATCAGGTTGCGGGCAGAACCGGCTATAGCCTCAATACTGAAAGGGGCACTACACTCAACCTGCGCACCGTCTTGCAGATAAGGAGCGTTAGTTCCAACAGCAGTCACTGAAACATGCTGGTCTCCTAAAAAGCCGTTTTGCTCTAATCCAAAAATAGCATCATTGCGGATTTTGTAATCTTCCAGGATGCTAACCTTGATAACTCCTTTTTGTCCTTCATAGCCCATGTAAATGCTTTTTACCTGTCCTATCCGGATTCCTGCCATCTGCACAGAAGCTCCGGGACGGATACCGCCCACATTGCTTGAAAACAGTTCAAGGGAATAGGTTGGTTTAAACCAATGGCCCGTTTTTGCAAACTGAAATAGCATCAAGAGTAGCAACACAAAAGTAAATAGCAGAAATAAAAAAACCTTTATTCCATTTTTATTTTTCATATCGTATAAGCGGTAAATAGTTCACTGTTCTAATTCAAAGCTGTTTTCTTATCTGAAATTCCGTTTACAAAGTTGTAGATCACCGGGTCTGTAGAGTTGAAGAGCTCTTGTGGAGTTGCAGACAAATAAATTTTCCCATCATGCAGCATGAAGACTTTTTCCCCGGTGGTTTGAGTTGTCCGCATATCGTGGGTAATCACAACGGTGGTCACTTGACGAATTTCACAAATACGTTTAATAAGCTTATCTATGCTGTCGGCAGCGATGGGGTCCAGACCTGCGGTGGGTTCATCGTAAAAAATAATGGAAGGTTTATGTATGATGGCACGTGCCAGGGCCACCCGTTTTTTCATCCCTCCAGAAAGGTCAGCAGGCCACTTGGATTGGATTCCTTCCAGACCAACCAGCTCCAGGACGCCTGCCACTTCTTTGGCAATCTTGGCTGCTGAGAGTTTACCTTCCCTCTGTAAGAAGAAGCCGATGTTTTCGCCTACGTTCATGGAGTCAAAAAGGGCAGCACCTTGAAACATCACCGCCATTTGCCTGCGCACCTTAAGGAGCTCTCTTTCGTTGAGCGAGGAGATATCCAGATCATCGATAAAAACTTTCCCTGCGTCCGGCTGCATTAAACCGGCCATGTGCTT
Source organism: Verrucomicrobiota bacterium (assembly GCA_019136955.1). Classification (GTDB taxonomy): domain Bacteria; phylum Verrucomicrobiota; class Verrucomicrobiia; order Limisphaerales; family UBA1412; genus UBA1412. Next base: position 860 of record JAGVTF010000084.1, on the reverse strand, counting down.
CAAGAGAACACTTTTGCCACTGCCGCTGCGTCCCAGAATGACGCCAGCTTCGCCTGTCTGTATTTCCATATCAACGCCACGCAAGACGGATTGATCTCCAAAGTTTTTATAGAGTCCCGAGATTTTAATCATAGCGCGGAGAGGAGGTTTGAAAGTATCAAAGTGAGGAAGAAGTTAAGCATCAGTATCCCTATGGAAGCAGCAACCACAGTGTCGGTGGTGGCAATTCCCACTCCCTGAGCACCATTTTTGCAGGAAAGTCCTTTATAACATCCCGTGAATGAAATTAAGGCGCCAAAGAAAAAGCCTTTAATAATGCCTGTCAAAATATCGCTGACGCTTGTCATTGAGACCATGTTGGCCCAGGAATAAACAGGATCAATCCCCAGTACATAGACTGCCAAAAAGTAGCCACCCAGAATTCCAACGGCGACCGCTTCGCAAACCAGAGCCGGCATAGCCAGCGTGGTAGCGAACAGACGCGGCACAACCAGAAAATCCATCGGGTGAGTATTAAGGGTCCTCAGAGCATCCACCTGTTCGGTGACCTTCATTGTGCCGAGCTCGGCTGCCATGGCTGCACCTACACGCCCTGTAACCATCAGAGCCGCAAGGACGGGACCGAGCTCGCTGGCCATGGCGACACTGTTGACCGCCAGAGTCATCGTATCCATTCCAAATTTATGAAACTGAAAGTAGGTCTGCGCCGTTAAAACCAATCCGGTAAAAGCTCCGGTGATCATTACCACAGACTGGGAGCGGACTCCTATCGTGTAAATTTGGGAAACAATATCGCTCATCTTCCAGTCGCCCTGATTAATAGAGAAGACAACTTCCAGGATGAACTCCCAAACTTGCTT
>JAGVTF010000287.1 GCA_019136955.1 Verrucomicrobiota bacterium | reverse complement strand
CTGGCCTTGCAAAATGAGCACACGATGTTTGTAACCGTATTCTGTGGCATTCTGGATAAAGAGACGGGGTCTCAGGAGAAATCCAACGCCGGGCACCTGCCCCCTGTTTTGCTTAAAGAGGGTGTGGCTCCCAGATGGCTGGATTTACCTAAAGGGATTGTGCTGGGAATTTCCAATTATCCGATTTATGAGGACAGATGCGTTCAATTGAACTGCGGCGAAACAGTGGTTATTTATACCGATGGGGTTAACGAAGCGATGAACCGCGAGCAACAGCTTTTTGGAGAGGAGCGCCTGTTAGCCTGCCTGGCTAATAAGTCTACTGAGTCGGTTTCTGCCATAACGGCTTCGCTTTGCAGCAGTGTGCATCAGTATGCTGGAGAAGAGCCTCAGTCAGACGATATTACCGTAATGGCTCTTCGTTATAAGAGGCCTTAACTGGAGGATGTTTTGAGTTCAGGGTGCTCTTTTAAAGCTTGATTGGTAAGAACAATTCTGATAGCATCAGCACTGATAATTTTTGTTAATTATGAAAAACTTTACTAAAAAAATAACTGTTGCCGCTCTGCTTGCAGCGTGCATGGGTGCATCGCCTTTGATTAGCGCTGTAGTTGGAGCCGACTCCCAGCCTGCCATTACCCAACCGGTGGAAAGCAAGACTGAGCGTGATGCACGGATGGCCTGGTGGCGTGAAGCCAAGTTTGGAATGTTCATCCACTGGGGTGTCTATGCAGCTCTGGCAGGTTCACATGACGGCAAAAAAACGACAGGTGCCGGCGAGTGGATTCTCTATAATATGGAGATACCTGTGGCCGATTATAAACCGTACTCACAAAAGTTTAATCCTGTAAAATACACCCCTGAAGAGTGGGTGATCATGGCCAAAAAGGCGGGAATGAAATACATCGTCCTTACTTCCAAACACCACGATGGTTTTGCTCTTTTTGATACAAAGGTCAGTGACTGGGATGTGGTGGATGCAACACCCTATGGAAAAGATTTGATCGCCCCACTGGCTGAGGCCTGCCACAAGCATGGCATGAAGTTTGGCTTCTACTATTCTCAGGCGCAAGACTGGACACACCCGGGCGGCGGCTGCTACAAAGCTAAATGGGATGAGTCGCAGAAAGGCGATTTTGCCAAATACATTAACGAGATCGCGATACCGCAAACTCGGGAAATCCTCAGCAATTACGGCAAGATTGATATTATCTGGTGGGATACTCCCGCCAATATGACACCAGAACTGGCTGAGCCTCTCTACAAGCTGGCCCATGAGCTCCAGCCCGGAATCATCATGAATGATCGGCTGGGGGGTGGCTTCCAAGGTGATTCAGCAACACCTGAGCAGTATATCCCCTCCACTGGATACGCTGATGGGCGTGACTGGGAGGTCTGCATGACCTTGAATGGCACGTGGGGCTACTCAGAGCATGACCAGAACTGGAAATCTGCCGAAACAGTCATTAAAAACCTGGTGGATATTGCCTCCAAGGGCGGTAATTATCTCATCAATATGGGACCTAAAGCCGATGGGAGCGTACCTGTTGAAACGGTGGAATGCTTCAAGGAAGTGGGCAACTGGATGCATATAAACGGGGAGAGTATCTACAATACGACGGCCAGCCCTTTCAAAAAGCTTCCCTGGGGTCGCTGCACCAAGCGCCTGGAGCCCGATGGCGTTCGACTCTATCTGCATGTTTTCAATTGGCCAGAAGATGGAACGCTTCTGTTGCCAGGACTTCGTAATGAGGTCCGCAGCGCGAATACTCTATGGGAGCCCATTCCGGTCAGCACTGAAATGAACGAGATGGGAGTAACTGTGAAGGTGCCTGGCAGAACGCCCGGCAATCTGGAGAGACCGGAAGTCATTACGTTAAAGCTTGAAGGACTCTTAAACGTGGAGCCGGTTGTCTGGACCTATGACGGCGAAGGGGATTTTGAGCTTATTGTGAGTGATGCCGATTTGGTCGGCAAGCTTACTGTTGAGCGAAAGGGTAACAAAGATAATATCGGCTACTGGCTTGAGCCTAAAGATTCTTTTTCGTGGAGTTTTAAGCTCAAAAATTCGAGCAAATATGAGCTCTTCAGCGCTGTTGCTTCACAGGGAGATACGGAGATAGCAGTGGTAGCTGGCGATCAGGTAAACTCGGTGAAGATTGAGAACACAGGCGGCTATGATAAATTCGTTGCTCCCATCTCTTTGGGGGTGTTTGAGTTTAAGGCTGGTGAAACGGTTCAGCTTTCAGTGAGCTCGGCCGCTGCCAAATGGTCTCCCGTGAACATACGCGATATCAAAGCGAAAAAACTGGAATAGAAAACGGTTTCTCTGGTCGGTACTTATGAAGAAAGTACCGGCCGGAGATTAGCTTAGCAGGACGGTAAGCAGAATGTCGCTGGAAGATAAGCTCTATCCGCTTTTAAAAGTTTATGATTCCGTTCCCAGTGGAGTGAAAAGCTTTTTGGGAGCGGCTTATCGTATGCTCCCAGAAAAATGGAAGTGGGGGGAGGGCTATTCCAAGTTTAAGCGGCTTAACCGTGAACTGCTGGATTGGGACGAGGAGGATATCCGAGAATATCAGCTCAAGCAGATACGCTCTACTTTGTTAAGGGCCCAGAACTCATGCCCCTGGTATCAGAATGCGTTTTCTCAGGCGGGGTTTCGGCCTGAAAAGGTGATTTCTCTTGAGGACCTGGCTGCTGCTCCTTTGTTGGAAAAAAGAGATATCCAAGAGCATCTGGAAGAGTTTGTTTCCACTGAATACTCGGCCTCCAGTCGGCTTTACATTACAACAGGCGGCTCGACCGGTGTGCCTGTCGGTTTCTATCTGGAAAAAGGTGTTAGCCGCCCCAAAGAGCAGGCCTTTTTAGAGGCAATGTGGCAGCGTGTGGGTTGGCAGACGGGCGCGCGGTTGGTGTTGGTGCGAGGGCATGTGACGACGCAATCCTCATCGGGACGTATCCATTCTTATGACGCTACCCGCAACTGGCTCTTGATGTCTTCGGCTCATTTGACCGATGAGCGAATGCCAGAATACCTGGAGCGCATTGAAGCTTTTAAACCCGATTTCCTGCATGCCTATCCTTCGGCGGCCTTGCAGATAGCCCAGTATCTGGAGAGGAGTCGTCAATCCTGGCGCACCCCGTTAAAGGCTCTCTTGTGTGGTTCAGAGCGTTTAAACTTGCCTCAGAAGAAGATGCTTGAACGCGTTTTTGGATGCCAGGTTTATCGCTGGTATGGTCACTCCGAGCGTGCTGTATTGGCTGGTGAAGGGGCCAGCACGCCTCTTTTCTACTTCTGGCCGACTTATGGTTATACAGAGCTGGGGCCTCCGGATGAAGAGGGTTACCAGGAAGTGATAGCCACCTCCTTCCATAATCATGTTATGCCGCTTATTCGGTATCGCACAGGAGATTATGTGAAGGTGGCAAC
>JAGVTF010000107.1 GCA_019136955.1 Verrucomicrobiota bacterium | reverse complement strand
TTACTACCAAAGAACAAAACGGGAATGTTCCCCAATATATCGTTGAACCGCCGTATGCCGAACGGCACGTCCGGTGGTGTGAGAGGGGCTAGCAACCCTAGCCCCTACTCGATTACACTGGATAAACAGATGTTTATCAGCAAGTAGCTGCTGTTTGTTACTCTGAAAAGAGATACTCCAGGTCAGAGCTGGTGAGGTTTCTGGTAAACCCTTGCTCGCCCAAAACGTCTGAGATTGTTTTTGATTTCTGTTGCTGCAGTTCCCATATTTTTTCTTCAACAGTTCCGGGGGAGATCAACCGGTAAGCGTTTACCGTATTTGTTTGCCCAATACGGTGAGAACGGTCAATGGCTTGAGCCTCCACAGCAGGGTTCCACCAGGGGTCGTAAAGGACGACGTAGGAAGCTGCTGTAAGGTTCAATCCAGTGCCGGCGGCTCTCAAACTGAGCAGAAAGATGGAGGGGTCCGGATCACTCTGGAACTGTTTTACGACCTCCTGTCGGTTTTTCGTAGCTCCCGTTAAGATATGAGTCTTAACTCCCTGTAAAGCGCATTCAGTTTCCAGGATTTTTAGCATTTCAACAAACTGACTAAAAACCAATACTTTTTGGCCTTCTGCCTGGAGTGGCTCTAGTATGTCAAAGAGAGCCTCGGTTTTGCCCGATATTGAATTATTGCCAACAAGTGCAGGATGACAGCAAATTTGACGCAGACGTGTCAGGGCAGCGAGGACATGTATCTTGGATTTTGCCAGCCCTTTTTCCTGCACTGACTTCATGATGATTTCGCGAGAGCGCCGCAGCTCAGCCAGGTAAAGCTTGCGTTGCTCCTCCGTGAGTTCGCAGTCACGGCGCTCATCAATGCGTTCAGGTAAGTCTTTAGCTACCTCCGTTTTTAAACGTCTCAGAAGAATAGGCCTTAAACGGGCAGAAAGCTTCCGGCGAGCCACCAGCTGAACTTCAGGAGATTCGTCACGTGGAGCATAAGTTTCCGAAAAATGTTGTTGGCTTCCCAAGTAGCCTGGCTGTACAAAGTCTGTGATAGACCAGAGATCCAGAAGGCGATTTTCCATGGGGGTACCCGTCAGGGCGATGCGATAGTATGAGTGGAGCTGCTTGACTGCTTGAGAAACCTGCGCAGTCGGGTTTTTGATATACTGGGCTTCATCGAGTACGATTGCGTTAAATTTGACTCGCAGAAGATTTTCCAACTCACGCCGCAAGAGACTGTAATTGATAAGAACCAGATCGTACTTAGGTATCTCCTTATGAAGGTTGCTTCTAACTTCGCTATTGCTTTCAATGAGCAGCACTGATAAATCCGGAGTGAAGCGCAGAGATTCACGCTCCCAGTTATGAAGTACTGAAGCAGGGCAGATAACCAGGGAAGGAAGGGAGGGTGCGTTGTTTTTTTGTGAATGTTTTTTTAGCCAAAGTATCCAGGCCAGAGTTTGGAGGGTTTTACCCAGTCCCATGTCATCAGCCAAAATTCCCCCGATTTTCATCGAAGCCAGAAAGCAGAGGAAGTTAAAGCCGTCATATTGATAGCTGCGAAGTTGAGCCTGAATGTTTTCAGGTAATGGAGTTTTCGGAATTCCATCAAAAGCAGCGATGCGCTCACGCAGGCGAGATGCACCTTCGCCTGCAAGAGAAGAGAGGGTCTTCTCGTCCAAGTGGATCGCATGCATCATATCTACCTTTTGAGCGACAGAAGAGAGCTCGTCGATCCCCAGTCCCGCCATTGTTTCCTGTGCTTGCTGGACTGAATCCATATCTAACTCCACCCAGCCAGAATCTGGCAGTTTTATAAAACGATTGCCAGCTCGGGCCAGTTGAGCCAGGTCAGCCTGGGTTAGCTTCATTCCTTCCATTTCCCACTCTGTGGAAACGGATAGCCAATCGATGCCGCTGCCGGCAACTATCAGGTTGGGGCGCAGCTTCCTGGGATTGAGGAAGAGCTGTTGGAAAGCGGTATTGCCCAGATACTCTGCATCCTGGGGGCGCTCCTTCCAGTGCTGCGAGAGTATATTGAAAAAAGATTCGTTAGCATCATGAATCCATAAACCATGCTCAGGAGTGAACCAATCAAAAACTTTGAGCCATTGGGTTGCCTGGTCCAGGCGATGGTCTTCCAGATACTCCAGGCATTCTTTCTTTTTTTCTTTTTTTGAAGTGATATTTTCCCAGTCAGAGCCATTCCAAAGCCATTTGCTTTGAAGCTCATCTTCACTAATAGCAAAGAGCCTGACTTGAACAGTATTTTCCAGGAGCTCCATCACAAAGCGTGGCCTGGCCTTATGGGCTTTACAAATCTCTTCCCAGGGAATTTCGCTGGAGTATCCACGGCGGCAAAGCTCACGAATAAAATTCGAGGAAAAGTGTTTTAAGGGCAGGGAAGAGGTGCTGAAATGGCGTCCCAGCTGTTTTGCCTGCGTACCCCCAGAGAGCAGATAAAACTCCTGGCCAACTAAAACAAAGCGGGGAGTACCTGCAAAAAGCTTGGCTGCCTTCAACTCAATCTTGGAAGAATCAGGTAACTCCAGGAAGTGGTATAATTTAAGCTGGTTTTTTTCTTGGCGTACTTCAGCTTTTAACTTTGCTATTTTATTGTTAAAGAAGAGAGACTTAGAGTTTGATGAAAGTTGAAGCAGGCCGCTTTGTCCCCACTCTACGAGCCAGAAGTGAAGGGTACAGGGGGGGAGGGTGATCTGGGACAGGTCATCCTCTTCCTTTTTTAGTTGGTCGAGCAGCCATTCCAGGAGAAGCCACTCTTCTACAGGGAAAAGCTCTCGTTCATGGGCCGCTCTGCTCAACATATCTCTGAGCTTTTCAAGCTGCCGGCAGCGTCGTCCCAGTCGCGGACGGGTGACTTGGAAGCGAACATTTAAGCTGTACTCGTTAAGTTCCGAATCTTTTTTCACTGGCTCAAAGAGGAGATTGAACCGTGAAGTGGGATCATCCAGGTGTGTGTGGGCAGGTGGGAACATCCACTCTTCGGTTTCCTTTGCCAAAAAGGCTTCACATTCCTCTTTGACAACCTGCATTAATCGTCCGTAATCCGCATATTTTTCGAGCTCAGTCGGTAGGGAGCGTCCACTGCGCATAAACTGAAGGGCCAACTCCTGGAGGCGAGAGTTGCCAGTTGAAGATTGAATCCTCATCCACCACTGATCATCTGCAAATTCTTTTCGAGTGAGATTGATCTGCTTAAAGTAATCATCCAGATAAAGCCATGTTTTTTGAGCGTGGTCGCTTTTCGCAATTAGTCCTAAGAGGGCAGCTCTGCGTTCAATATCTTCCTTTGAGTTTGCGATGCCTCTTCTTATATCTGCTAATGCACCATAAGTGTGAGTGAGCATTAACTGATCGGGATCGTACTTGGTCTTATTCCCGTTTCGATTGTTGCTATTCTGTTTCACTGTCTTCTAATAGGGGAGCCTGG
>JAGVTF010000054.1 GCA_019136955.1 Verrucomicrobiota bacterium | reverse complement strand
TCCGGCGCTTTGCCGCGCAACGCTCCGCCCAATACTTACCGAAAACTTCTTGAGCTTTGCAGGGAAGTGGGCTCCAACAAGACAATACTCGATTGCGATGGCGAGGCCTTTGCGGAGGGCGTATTGGGCAAACCTTTTTTGGTTAAACCCAACGTGACCGAGCTTGAGCAATGGGCGGGGCGCTGCCTGCCGAAGGAAGCAGAGGTTCTGGAGGCGGCAAAGGAGCTTTCCGGTAAGAGTGGAGCCAACGTCCTGGTTTCCATGGGAGTCGATGGCGCCCTCCTGATATGGCGCGGGGTTACGGAAGAGCCGCCCCGGGTTTTCAGGGCTTCTTCTTATGAGGTGCCGGTTTTGAACACTGTCGGGGCCGGCGACAGTCTCTTGGCGGCTGCGGCCTTGACCATACCCAACGGCACGGGCCCTCTGGAGAGCCTGCGGCTTTCCATTGCGGCGAGTACGCTGGCGGTCTCCAGGCCGGCCGGGATATTGCCATGCAAAGAGGAGATTTATGAGCTTTCTCACAAAATACAGGTCACTGAAATCTAGGCTGGCGTTTATTTTCCTGACAGTCTTTATTTGCCTTTTCAGCGGGGTCTTCCTCTGGTCCCAGACAAACTTCACCGTGGGCACCTACAATTTGGAGAAGTACGAGGTGGAGAAAAGCGGCGAGTTCACGAATAAATCAAAAAAAATAATCGAATCGATCCGTCAGATGAACGTGGATGTCCTGGGGCTGGTGGAGATGGGGAGCCTGATGAGCTCGGCATATCTCCTCAATGAGCTTAACCAGGAGGGGCTTGACTATGCTTACTATGAATGGATGCGCTCTAATGACGGGCATTTGCACCTGGCCGTTTTTTCCCGTTACCCCCTGAAAAACATTGTTCACCATAAAAAGGACAAGTACAGGCTCGATGCTCGCTCCTACACGCTAAAGCGGGGGATTCTTGAAGCGACGGTGCAGGTGAGCGATGATTACACGTTCACCGTCCTGCTCACTCATTTGAAGTCTCAGGTCGAGTCACCCCATCTGGACCAGCGGGAAGTGCGCCTGGAGGAGTCAAAGGTCCTTAGAAACAAAGTAGAACAGATACTGAGCAAAGACCCTGCCGCTAACCTTGTGGTGTTTGGAGATTTGAATGACCGCTACTCCTCGCCGCCCCTGCGCACTATTTTGGGAACCGCTGCCGGCAAGACAAAGCTGCTTGATGCACGCCCGATAGAACCAAACGGGGATAGCCTGCCTGATGAACGGACGCGGGGTAAATTTCGCTCAATTGCCTGGACTCATTTCTACAGCAAGGAAGATAGCTACTCACGCCTGGATTACATTCTCTACAGCCCGAGTTTACGAGCGCAATTCCAGCCGGAAGAGGCGATCGTGGTGAGAGTTCCCAACTGGGGTGTGGCTTCTGACCATCGGCCAATTCGTGCCGGTTTCACGATCCCTGCCGCAAAAGCGCAGCCAAAGTCTGTGCTCAAGCTAAAGCCTGAGCCAAAACCGGCTTTGAGGTAGAGCCAAGGTAAAAAAGAGAAACGAAATCCGAATGAAAGCCTTTGAAAAAGATTGCGCTTTTCCGGAGCCTTCTTTAGGATAGGAAGTCATGAGGGCAAGGGTAGGGCTGATCGGTTGGTGTTGTATAGTAATGCTCTGTTTCCAGGCTGGCTGTAACTATAATAGCGGAACAGTGGAAGATGAGCGTAAGGACCCGTATTATTTAAAGGGAAAAGACCAACTGGTACGTAGAGATTATAATGGAGCTGAGGAATCGTTCCTAAAGGCTTTGGAGAGAAACCCCCGTAACGGAGCTGCGCATCTGGAGCTTGGGGTTCTGTATGAAGAGGGCCGGCAGGATTATGTCGGGGCGATTTATTATTATCAAAAGTATCTGCGGCTGATGGGCTCCAAAGGAGAAGACCCCGTGATTCGGGGCAGAATCACCGCCTGTAAAAGGGCTTTTGTATTACAATCGGGGATTACGCCCGATAGCTCCAGCATGGAGCGGCAGCTTGAGCAGGCGGTTGCCAATAACCAAAACCTGCAAATTTCGCTCAAGAATCTGAACGCATCACATGAGGCGCTGAAGGTGGAAAATGCGGAGCTCAGGAGCCGCCTGGTGGAGCAGGATGCGGAGCTGGCCAGGGCTCAATCGCTCCTCTCAGAATCGGCAAACATAAAGCGAGTCTCCACCCAGGTGGTCGCGCCGGGCCTCCTGCAATCTGCCCAGACTCAGCCTTTCATCGCTCGTGAAGGCTCCACTCAAAAGGTTGGCGTTTATGTGATCCAGGCAGGAGATAACTTTGAACGGGTTGCCCGAAAAATGAACACGAAGACCAAGGTAATTTCAGATTTGAACCCGGGGGTGGACTCCCGGAAACTGCAAATTGGCCAGGAGATCAAGGTTCCCGTTCAGTAGTCAGGCTTTATTTAACAGTATGTTAGCAATTAGAGTCATACCCTGCCTGGATGTCCATGGAGGGTCTGTTACAAGGGGTGTGCAGTTTGGAAAGGCTGAAAGCGGAGAGCTGAAAAACGTTGGTGATCCGGTGGAGCTTGCCATTCGTTACAACGAGCAGGGAGCCGATGAGCTGGTTTTTTATGATATCACTGCCAGCGCTCATGAGCGCAACACCATGTTGGAGGTAATGGAGCGGGTGGCGGAGCGCTGCTTCATGCCGCTGACTGTGGGCGGGGGCATCCGCACTCTGGAGGATATGCAGAGGCTTCTCAATGCGGGAGCTGATAAGGTCAGCATCAATTCTTCAGCCGTAGCCAATCCGGATTTAATTCGGCAGGGTGCCGAAAAGTTTGGTTCTCAATGTATTGTCGTTTCGATTGATGCTCAGCGGGTGGCGCCGGGCAAGTGGGAAGTTTTTACCCATGGCGGTCGTAAAAATACCGGTATGGATGCGCTGGAGTGGGCCAAACGGGCGGTTGCGTTGGGAGCTGGGGAGATTGTCTATAACAGCATTGATGGCGATGGTACCGGAGCGGGCTATGATGTGGAGGGGACCGCTGCTATCTCTGATGCGGTTTCGGTTCCCGTTGTGGCCAGCGGCGGAGCGGGCAATTTGGACCATATGGTAGAGGTCATACAAAAGGGTCATGCCAGCGCCGTTTTGGCGGCGAGTATTTTCCACTATGGCACCTATACGGTGGCGCAGGTCAAAGAGTATCTCTCTGCCCGTGGGATTCCCATACGCGCTCGCTAAACCCTTCTGAGCATGGATATTCTTCTATCTCCGAGGGTCCTGCCCATTTTTCTGCTGGTTGGTGCCAATATTTTAATGACTTTCGCCTGGTATGGCCACTTGAAGTTCAAAACAGTCTCTTTTTTGACTGTGCTTTTGATTAGCTGGGGGATTGCTTTCTTCGAGTATTGTCTGCTGATACCGGCTCACCGGATAGGGAATACTGTCTTTACGGTGACTGAGCTCAAGATCATT
>JAGVTF010000089.1 GCA_019136955.1 Verrucomicrobiota bacterium | reverse complement strand
GTTTCACCGCAGGTTGGCCTTACAGGTTCATTTGAAGCAGTAAAATTAACTGTTCTGAATCGGAGGCTCCTCTGCCGGAGCTCCCTTTTTCAGGTTCAGGGAGAGGTGCAGGTCACGCAACTGCGCTTCCTCCACTTTGCCCGGTGATTGCGTCATCAGGCAGGCGCCTTTCATGGTTTTGGGGAAAGCGATGACATCGCGAATGCTGCTTGAGCCGCAAAGCATCGCTACCAGACGGTCAAAGCCAAGAGCGATCCCCCCATGCGGCGGCGCTCCATAGCGGAAGGCCTCCAGCAGATAACCGAAACGGCTCTGGACCAGCTCCGGCGATATCTTCAAGACCTCCTCAAAAATCGTCTTCTGCACATTGGGCTGATGAATACGGATAGAGCCGCCTCCCAGCTCCACGCCGTTTACCACGATATCATAGTGCTGGCCGCGTACCTTTTTGGGGTCCTCCTTCAGCAGGGGGATATCCTCGGTAACCGGCGCCGTAAAGGGGTGATGAGAGGAATACCAGCGGTCCATCTCTGTGTCATAGCTCATGAGAGGGAAATCGACCACCCAGAGGAAATTAAACTGATCGACAGGTATCTGCAATTGCCCCTGCGCCTTGAGCAGCTCTGCGCAATAGAGACGTATCCGGCCCAGAATCTCACAGGCGCGCAGCCACTCCTTGTCAGCCGCGAAGAGAATCAAATCACCCTCCGCGATCGCGAGCTTCCGGGTGAGCGCCTCCTTCTCGGCTTCACTGAAGAACTTGGCGATGGGTGACTTCCAGTTTCCGTTTTCCACCTTGATTGAGGCCAGCCCTTTGGCTCCCAGAGCGGTGGCGATTTCGGTCATCGTCTCCATCTGGCCCTGTGTCGCCCCGGCCAGTCCTTTGGCATTGATCGCCTTGACCACGCCGCCGGCGGCCACGGTGCCACTGAAGACCTTGAAAGCACTGGCTCGGAACTCCTCAGTAAAATCGGTCAGCTCCATCTCAAAGCGCGTATCGGGTTTATCGCTCCCCCAGCGGTTCATCACCTCTTCAAAGCTGATGCGCGGGAAAGGTGTGGCGATATCGAGATTGCGCGCCAGCTTCCAGACGCGCTTCAAAAGCCCCTCGATTAATGAGTAGATATCCTCCCGTTCGATGAAGCTCATCTCGATATCGAGCTGCGTGAACTCTGGCTGGCGGTCCGCCCGCAGGTCTTCATCCCGATAACAGCGCGCTAGTTGGAAGTACCTCTCCACGCCGCTCACCATCAATATCTGTTTGAACTGCTGCGGCGATTGCGGCAGCGCATAGAAATAGCCCGGCATGTTGCGGAACGGGACGATGAATTCCCGCGCCCCCTCCGGAGTCGATTTAAAAAGGGTCGGCGTCTCCACCTCCAGGAACCCCTCCTGGTCCAGGAAGGCGCGCATCTCCACGGCGACCTTGCTGCGGAGGCGCAAATTGTTGAGCATCTCCGGCCGGCGCAAATCCAGATAGCGGTATTGAAGGCGGAGCTCCTCATTGACCTTGAGCGTCGTCTCGGAGTCATCAATTGGGAAAGGGAGGAGTGAGGCCTGGTTCAATATCTCGAGCGCTTCGGCCTCGACCTCGATTTCTCCGGTCGGGATACGGTCGGTCGGGTTATGGCCCGGCCGGCGCCTCACCTTGCCGCTCACGGCGATGACGCTTTCGCTGCGGAGGCTCTCGGCCACTTCAAAGAGCTGGGCCGACAGCTCTGAGGGGTCGAACACCGCCTGGGTGATCCCTTCGCGGTCACGGATATCGACAAAAATCAGACCTCCCAGGTCACGGCGCAGATGGACCCAACCCATCAGGGTGACCCGTTCTCCGATATGTTGAGCCCTGAGCTCATTACAGTGATGTGTGCGTCTCATATACGTTACGGTGTGGCGGGCAAGCGGGGCTCGCCCCTGTCTTCAATCAATTTACTAAATAAAAAGGAAAAACCTCAACGGGGAGGCTGTGGCCAATGAAAATGGTCCTCTGGCTCCCCTTGCCGGCAGCGCGAATTCTCCCACACCTCACTCTGAAAGTCAATGCGCTGGCTTCACCTGGCCTCCCCTACTGTTTAAGAGACGGATGCTGCCGGAAAAATAGGATTCTCTTTGGCCGGTGGCTCTTGAGGTCTCTTTTGAAGAATGCTTTTTTGCCGCTGGGAGTTTATCGTTGATTTTTGGTTTGGAATCCTTTACAAAAGAGGGGTGTGCGTCCCATCACCGGACGCATCTATTATAAAGTATACGAAATATGGCAGTTAAAGTTGCAATCAATGGGTTCGGTCGTATCGGTCGCCTGGTGTTCCGTGCGCTCGCCGAACAGGGTCTTCTCGAAAAAGGTGTTGAGGTCGTTGCCGTGGGCGATATCGTCCCCGCTGACAACCTTTCTTATCTCCTCAAGTACGATTCCATTCAAGGTCGTTTTTGCGGCTCGGTGGAATTCAAACAATCCGCACCGGATAAAGACCCCGATATTCTGGTGGTCAATGGCAAAGAAATCAAAGTGATCAGCGCCAAGGACCCCTCCGGTCTTCCCTGGAAAGAGCTGGGCGTGGACGTCGTAATCGAATCGACCGGTCTCTTCACGGATGCCACCAAGGCCAAAGGCCATATCGATGCCGGTGCCAAGCGTGTCATCATCTCCGCTCCCGCCAAGAATGAAGACATTACCGTCGTCATGGGTGTGAACCACACGCTCTATGATCCTGCAAAGCATTTCATCGTCTCCAATGCCTCCTGCACCACCAACTGTCTGGCTCCGCTGGTCCATGTCCTCCTCAAGGAAGGCATCGGCATTGAAGAGGGGCTCATGACCACTGTTCATGCCTACACCGCGACACAGAAAACCGTGGATGGTCCCAGCCGCAAGGATTGGAAAGGCGGCCGCTCTGCAGCCATCAACATCATTCCTTCCACCACAGGCGCTGCCAAGGCTGTCGGGCTCGTTTGCCCCGAAGTCAAAGGCAAGCTGACCGGTATGGCCCTGCGCGTACCGACACCGACGGTCTCCGTGGTCGACCTGACCGTGAAGACAACCAAGTCAACCTCCTATGAAGAGATTTGCAGTCTGATGAAGAAAGCCAGCGAAACCTACCTCAAAGGCATTCTGGAAGTCACCAGTGACCAGGTGGTCTCCTCTGATTTCATCCATTGCACCATGTCTTCAATCTTCGATGCCGGCTCCGGTATCGGCCTGAACGATACGTTCTTCAAGCTGATTAGCTGGTACGACAACGAGTGGGGTTACAGCTACCGCGTGGGCGATCTGCTCTCCTACATGATTGAAAAGGGTATCTAATCCACCCTGATTGAAAAACGTTTGCTCGCTTTTAAGAGCAAAGCAATCGAGTAGGGGCTAGGGTTGCTAGCCCCTCTCACACCACCGGACGTGCCGTTCGGCATACGGCGGTTCAACGATATATTGGGGAACATTCCCGTTTTGTTCTTTGGTAGTA
>JAGVTF010000293.1 GCA_019136955.1 Verrucomicrobiota bacterium | reverse complement strand
AGTTTTTGCGTGTTGGCCCAACTGCCCCAACAGAGCATTGTGATTACGCACATTAAGACGGCGACATAATAAGAGTTAATGACAGTCATGGTCTCTTTGCAGCTTAGATATTAAACACTGGGCAGATTCTATATGGTTAGCAAAGAAGTAGCAAGAACAAAAATTCAATTTAATTTTTTTCTTATAAAATGGTTATTGCTCTTAACGTGCTCTTGAAAAATTGGGTTAAGAAAGGTATAAGAGATGAAGCGCTTATGAGGATTAGCATTTTTGGTCTGGGATATGTTGGGGCTGTGACTGGAGCTTGCCTTGCTTCGCACGGCCACTCAGTCATTGGGGTCGATATTAACCCACAGAAAGTAGAAGATTTTTCGGCAGGCCGTCCTTCCATTATCGAGCCGGGGATGGATGAACTGCTGACAGTTGGCAAAGATAAAGGGCTCCTAAAGGGAAGCATGGATTGCTGCCAGGCAGTAAAAGAGAGTGATGTTTCCATTGTTTGCGTCGGCACTCCCAGTTCGGCCTCCGGAGCATTGGATTTGAGTTATGTTGAGCAGGTCTCGAAAGAGCTGGCAGAGGCGATCGAAAAAAAGGGCAGCAAGCATTACTTAATTTTACGAAGCACGATGCTGCCCGGCAGCACAGAGAGTTTCGCAAAAAAATACTTTGAAGATTTATTGCAGTCTGGGCTTGTGGAGATTTTCTATTATCCTGAATTTTTGCGAGAAGGCACAGCTGTGAAAGACTTTGAAAAACCGGCACTGGTGGTGGTGGGCACCATTGATGGTCTGCCTCCGTCACCCGAAATGGAACCGATTTTCGGTTTGCAGGTGGAGGTGGTCAGGTGGTGCACTGCAGAGTTCATCAAATATGGATGCAATGCTTTTCATGCTCTTAAAATTGCTTTTGCTAACGAGATTGGCCGTTTGGGTAAAGAGCTTGGCCTGGATGCGCTTTCGGTTATGCGGATACTTTGCCGTGATACCAAACTGAATATCTCCTCAGCTTACCTGCGGCCGGGGAATCCCTTCGGCGGTTCCTGTCTGCCCAAAGATGTCAGAGCTTTGACCGATTGTGCGCGGCGAAATGGGGTGAGTATGCCGGTCATTGAGAACTTGATTCACAGCAACCAGCAGCATCTCTCTTTGATGTTAAAGCTGGTAGAATCTTCTGGCTGTCGCGAGGTTGTTATTTTGGGGCTTTCCTTCAAATCCAATACCGATGATCTCAGAGAGAGTCCAATGGTAGAGGTGGCACAGCTTCTGTTGGGGCGAGGTTATCAAGTCCGGATTTATGATCCGCTCTTGAACCTGTCGGCTTTGCTGGGGAGCAATAAGCGGCTTATTGACATACGGATGCCACATCTTGCCTCACTCCTGAAAGAAACCTTGAGCGAAGCTGTGGGTGAACGCGGTATGATCATTGTATCCCAGGCGTGTGTTCCTCTGGAAGAGCTCAAAGAGCTGGTGAAGGATGAACATCAAATCCTGGACGTGAACGGCTGGACGGAGCTACAGGTGCTGCCCGTGCCCTATCATGGCTTTTGCTGGGAGCTGGGCTAATAGCTGCTATTCTTAGCTCTAAAGGGAGAAGGGGTGAGAAGTGACCTCTCGCTTGCACAGTCTAATGGAATGGGTGTAGCCTGCCTGCCGCGCCAGTGCGACCGCCCTATCGAAATGGTTGCCCACATGATGGGGAGAGTGGGAGTCTGAACCAAAGGAGAGCGGGACGCCCTCGCTATGGGCCATCTGAAGTATATCAAAGCTGGGGTAGGCCTCTTGACACTCTTTATCCCAACCGGCGGTGTTGATTTCGATCGCAGTCCCTGTTTTGGCGGCGGCTTTCAGGAATTTTTTATGCAGGGAGGCGCAATCACAAGTGGGACGAAAGTTAAACTTTTTGGGCAGGTCCACATGACCGATGATATTAAAAAGCCCCGACTCAGCAGCAAGGGTCAAGCGCTCAAAATACCTTTTCCAAATGTCATTGATATTTGTCTGATTCCAAAGATGTTTTTTGGCCGGATTATCAATATCCCAGCCATCTTCCAGATAATGAACCGAGCCCATCAGGTAATCCCAGGGATAGCGCTCTGAGAGCTCTCGTACCCAGGCTTCCTCTCCTGGCAGATAGTCTACTTCCAGTGCGACGCGAATGGGGTAGTTTGGGAATTTTTTCTTAGCTTCTTCAGCCATTTCCAGATATTCGGGCAGTTCGCTCAAAAGCATGCGCCACTCATCATATCCATCAGTAGGCATGGGAGCATGATCGGAGAAGCCAATTTCAGCAATGCCTCGTTGAATTGCACTGGCAGCATATTCAGCCAGGCGACCTTCAGCGTGGCGGCAAAGGTAATTGTGAGTATGATAATCTGCTGGGAGGTTCATTTGCATTTAATAATAGTACTAAAACTGTATAGTGGTTAAAGGTTATCAGGGAGCTTGGCCAATACTTGCTCAGCCTTGAGCCCCAGAATTTGTACAACTTTACTCCGGCTGCTCTGGCCCCTTAGAATCTGAACAGAGCTCTTAGAGACTTTTAAAAAATTTGCCAAAAATTCAACCAGCAATTGATTGGCGGCAGAATCCACGGGGGGAGCTGTTACCTTGATTTTTAACTCCTCGCCCATCTGTCCGCAAATCTCATTGCGAGAAGAGCGCGGCTGCAAGCGAACAGACAGAGTGCAGCCCGCGGCAGACTCTTTTATATATGCGGGTAAGTTGCTCAAAAAGTGGGGATGCTATTGGTTTGCCTTCAGGATAGCGTAATTTCGTTTGCCTTTCCGCAGGAGGAGATATTTTCCGAACATGAGGTCTCTGGCCGTAATCATACGCTGGATGTAGCTCTCACGGTTGTTGGCCAGGTAAATCCCCCCGGCTCCGACATCTTTGCGGGCCTGCCCCTTGGAAGAGCAGAGTCCACAATGCACCAGCAGTTCCAGAAGCGGCTTGCCTTCAGACGAAAGCTCCGAAAGAGGAATCTCGCAGGTCGGCACTTCAGAGGCAACATCCTCAAAGTTTCTCTCAGAAATACCTTCAACAGTGCCTCCAAAGAGAATTTCACTTGCCTTTATGGCGTCTTGTGTGGCTTCCTCTCCGTGGATAAGTTTTGTCATTTCATAGGCCAGCGCTTTGTGAGCGACGCGCGCTTCAGGCCTGGTTTCATGCTGGGCAGAGAGCTCTTCAATTTTTTCTCTGGAAAGGAATGTGTAGAATTTGAGGAGCTTGATGACGTCGCGGTCATCAACACGTACCCAAAACTGATAGAAGCGGTAAACGCTGGTTTTTTCTGGATCCAGGTAGACGGCGCCATCCAGACTTTTTCCAAACTTGGAGCCATCAGAGCCAAGCAGGAGTGGCAGGGTCAAACCGTAGAGTGTGGTGCCGGACATTTTGCGGCTCAGGTCCATTCCAGCCGTGATATTACCCCACTGGTCGCTGCCGCCAATCTGCAGCTCACATC
>JAGVTF010000085.1 GCA_019136955.1 Verrucomicrobiota bacterium | reverse complement strand
ATCCAGTTTCCCCCCTGTAGCTTGAGAAATCAAAATAAATTTCGCAAAAGCAAGCAAAACATAGACTGCACCTATTAAACAAGACAAAAAACGACTCGTTTTTTTAAACAACATTTTCTAAAAAAAGTTCTCATTATCGACTTAACCCCTCACCTATACCTGCACTTACTCAAAAAAACGTCACAAACAGTAAAAATGACAATAATCAAACAGATTTTAAATTTTTTCTCCTGCTCCCTCTTTCTCTTTTCGGGGCACATGTTTTTGAGGCAGCAATACGTAGTCCTCACCACCATCCAACTTTACAGAGAAATGGATTATATCTTTCCAGGAAAAATATTCGCCGCTTAAAACCAGTGAGAGCAAAAATGGGTTCCTTATTTCTGCAGCACCGTTGGTTTTTCCAAAATACACCGCCAGTTCGTTATCCTTTTCAGAAGGGATATTTCTATTGGTCCAGGTCGTCAGATATTCCTCAATCAATCTCCAATGAATATTATCAAACTTACTATGTATTGAGCGGTAGGAATTAAGATCGCCGATTGACTCTCTGGTAAGCACAGATGGATCAACCATACTCTTTCCATAAAACAGGGCCGATTCTCCATCTTTTTTCACACGACAATAGTTTGTTTGATCCTCTCCCGGTTGTATATGGTAGGTAATCGTAAACCCCAAATCGAATCTCTCGGGCAGAGCATTCGAAAACTTGATGAAAGTCTCCAGAGCTTCATCTTTTACCGACGACACTCCTTCCACGTCTTCGGCGGCAATCGCTGCCGATGTCAGCATAAAAGCTAGGGCGCAGAATCCGAGACAGGCAACGACAAAATATTTTCTCAGCTTTCCCATTCTTGGCGCTGAAAAAGCTGAAACTTCTAAACCTTTTTCCCCTACGGAATCACTCATAATAAAACTCAAAAACTGCCAGTATTCTAACCCCTCAAATTCGGGGTGTCAACGGGAAATGTAAAAAAATTCAAAATTTTTCTTGAGTTTTTTTTGAACCCTTATAATGAAGGGGTTATGGCGTGCGCTTTGAATGCTTTTGGGAAGCGTGAAAGCAATATTTTAATCCTCCGGGTTGGAATTTTATTTTCTCTGCCTCTTTTTTTCTGTGGATATCCCTGGGGAACCCATTTTTTATCATGAGGATATTCGTTACTCAGTGAAATGAAGCCCCTCCGGTATGCTCAAAGAAGAGACAGGGGGAGCACACCTCCGGAAGGTGCATCCTGGCGGATGCGGGTATGCTCCCACATAGCTTATGCTAGCCCAGCCATTTGTTGGGCATGAAGGGCGTATCGGCTTTGCGGAGGTGGTCCTGGATGATCTGGACGACCTCTTTCGGGTCGTCGGTGATATGGAACAGGTTCATATCATCGGCAGAAATATAGCCTTCGGCCAGCACCGAATCCTTTATCCACCGGATCAGGCCGCCCCAGAACTTGGTATCGACGAAGATCAGCGGTATCTGCGGCACGCGCCTGGTCTGGACCAGTGTCAGGAGCTCGCTGACTTCATCCAGGGTGCCAAAGCCGCCGGGCATGAAGACGAAGGCGGCACTATATTTGACGAAGCAGGTCTTGCGCGCGAAGAAATAACGGAAAGGCACCGGGAAATTGACGTAGGGATTGGTCTTCTGCTCGAAAGGGAGCATGATATTGAGGCCGACCGAGCGTCCGCCGGCATCATGAGCGCCGCGGTTGCCCGCTTCCATAATGCCCGGGCCGCCGCCGGTAATGACTGCAAAGCCGCCCTTTGTCAGAAGAGTTCCTATCTTCTGGGCCTTTTTGTAGGCCGGATGTTTGGCCGGAGTCCTGGCCGAGCCGAAGATGCTGACCGCTTTGCCCAGAGGGGCCAGGGTCTCAAAGGCATCGACAAAGTCTGCCATGATCCGGAGAATTCTCCAGGGGTCTTCCTTAATATAGTGAGTATCGCTTTGGCTCATAGTATCTGTTATGGATTGAGTTATTTGTTATTTCCGTTCTTGATTTCCCGGGCCAGTTCACCGGCATCGTAAACCTTGCGCAGCGCCTCCATGATGAACTGGCTGTTGACGGAGGTCGCCCGGCCCTGCTTGTCGCTATAGGCGTAATCCCAGACCAGCGAAGGGATGTTGCCATCAAAGATGATCCCGACGAATTCACCGGCCCGGTTGACGACGGGGCTGCCGGAGTTGCCGCCGATGATGTCCGGCGTGGAGACGAAATTGCACGGCGTGGCGGGGTCGACCTTCTCCCGCGCCTTCATCCAGGAATCGGGCAGGCGGAAAGGCGGCTGATGCTGATGCTCCTCCGCATGGGCGTACATTCCCTCAATGGTGGTCTGAAACGGTATCTGCCGGCCGGCCTCTTCATAACCGAGCACGGCGCCATAGGAGAGGCGCAGCGTAAAGGTGGCGTCCGGGTAGGTATGCTCACTGAGCAGGGCGAAGCGCGCCTGGGCGATCTTGTCATGCGCCTGCCGCGTCTGCTCATCCTGCTCCTCATAAACCTTGCGCAGCGCGCGCGAAGGCTCATCCACCAGTTGAGCCAGCTCAATCATCGGGTCGTTCAGCTTCAGAATCTCCTCGGTGCTCATCTCATAGATCGCTTTGCGGTTCTGGACCGCTTTCAGGGTCGTCCCCTGAATCAGCTCCGCGGCGCGGGCCTCCGGCGTCTTGCCGTCCAGTACCTTCTGCACGAGGCTGTCATTATAGCCGAGCTTGCCGATGGCGAACTTCAGCGCATCGCAAAGGCGCAAGGTTTCAAAATCGTCATAAATAGGCGCCTCGGAGAAGAGCCCCAGCTCCAGCGAGACTTTGTTGGAATCGCGGAATTCACGCAACCGTTCGCCATTGGGCTTGCCCTTTTCCTCCGCATGACGCAAGAGAGTGCGGGCAATACCAAAATAGGAAGTGTTGAAGGCCTGCATGGAACGGATGAGCGACTCTTCCGCCGCGGCCTTGGCAGAGAGCAGATCCGGATCCAAGAGCCCGGCATAGCGTCCGCTGATGGCCTTGCGCGAATTCTGCACTCCCATAATAGCCTGATGCGCACGGCGTGCATTCTCCTCGTTGCGTTCAGCCCAGGCCATATAGAGCACTTCCAGGCGATTAAGCCGCTCCAGCGTATAGGGCTGAGAGACATCGCGGGCAAAAATGAGTTCATCCTGAGTAATCAGACGCGAGGTCGAGCCCGGATGCCCGGAGACAAATATGAGCTCGCCATCGCTCACGCCGTCGGCGCTCCAGTCCAAGTAATGCTCCACCTTCGCCGGTTGATCATTCTCATAGACGCGGAAGAAGCTGACATCGAGATTGTAACGCGGGTATTCGAAATTATCGGGGTCGCCTCCGAAGAAGCCGATATCCGATTCCGGCGCAAAGACCAGCCGCACATCGGTATAGCGCTTATAGCGGTAGAGCGAATACTTGCCCCCCTGGAAAAGCGTCACTACGTCGCTGCGCAGACCGGTCGCCTCCAGCGATTCCTGCTCCAGCCGGCTCATCACTTCCCGCCGCGCCTTGAGCGCCTCCTCGGGGCTCAGCTCCGGCGTGATGACCGCATTGACCTGCTCCGTCACATCCTCGATGCTCATCAGGACATTGAGCTCCAGATCATGGCATTTGAGCTCCTCGGCGCGGGTGCGTGCGTAGAATCCATCAGCCAGGATATTCTTTTCCTGCGTGGAAAGCTTCTCGAGCGCCCCGGCTCCGACGTGATGATTGGAAATCACCAGCCCATCCTCAGAGACGAATGAGCCCGAGCCGCCATTGTTAAACCGAATTGAGGATTTCTGGAGATGCTCCAGCCACTGGGGAGTGGGGCGATATCCATACTTGCTCTGCAATTGTTCCAGGGGCGGGTCATCATAGAGCCACATCCCTTCATCCGAATGAACCTGATTGATTGTTGTCATAAGGAGAGCCGCAACCATGGCGACTGTAAATTTCTTTCTGATTCTGCCCTTCATAAATAGCCTTAACGTTACCGCCAAACCATTTTACTACTGAAGAATGAAAAAGTAAATAACCGCTTTCACGCATCACCTCAAAACAGGCGCGCTCTATTTTTGAGGCAATACGCGCCACCTGTTTCGCAATCCCTCCTTGCTCTGGGGGTGGATTCTGCTAGAATAAACCTGCAACACTCCGCGACAAGAGATGCAGTCACTTCGAGAACTTTACCGAATCGGGCGGGGACCCTCCAGCAGCCACACGATGGCGCCTCACCGCGCCGCCGTAACCTTTAAACGACGGACCCCACCGCGCCGCCGTAACCTTTAAACGACGGACCCCCGGCGCCGCCAGCTACCGCGTGAGCCTCTATGGCAGCCTGGCTGCCACCGGCCGCGGACACCTGACCGACCGCGCCATCCTTGAAGCGCTGGCCCCGAACCCGACCGAGATACTCTGGGAGGTCGATACCGTCCTGAGCTACCACCCCAACGGAATGAAGTTCGAAGCGCTCAGCCCCCAGGGCGCCCCGCTGGAGCGGTGGAGCGTCTACAGCGTCGGCGGAGGAGCGTTGCGGGAGGAAGGGGCCCACTACGAGACGCCGGAGGTCTACCCGCTGGCCAATTTACAGGAGGCGGTCAACTGGTCAACTCAGGAAGGCCGGCCGATGTGGGAGCTCGTCCTGAAATACGAAGGGAGAGAGATACTCGATTTTTTGGCCGTAGTCTGGCAGCAAATGCAGACTACGATGAAGAACGGGCTGAGCAGCGAAGAGGTGCTCCCCGGCGGTTTGCGCCTGAGCCGCAGGGCCCGCGGAGCATCGCCCGCACCGGCATTATCTCTTCTTATGCGTTGGCAATGGCCGAGGAAAACGCATCCGGAGGCACCGTCGTGACGGCTCCGACCTGCGGCTCCTGCGGTGTCGTTCCGGCAGTCCTGCGATATTTGAAGGAAGAACTCAAGTGCCCGGACACTGAAATTTATTATGCTCTGGCCGTGGCCGGAATCGTCGGCAACACGGCCAAGCACAACGCCTCAATCTCGGGCGCCGAGGTCGGATGCCAGGGAGAAATCGGGGTCGCCTGCGCCATGGCGGCCGCAGCGGCGGCTCAGCTCATGGGCGGTACCGAAACACAGATTGAATATGCGGCCGAAGTCGGACTGGAGCATTTCCTGGGTCTGACCTGCGATCCGGTGATGGG
This sequence comes from Verrucomicrobiota bacterium, assembly GCA_019136955.1. Lineage (GTDB taxonomy): Bacteria > Verrucomicrobiota > Verrucomicrobiia > Limisphaerales > UBA1412 > UBA1412. The sequence continues at coordinate 3,075 of JAGVTF010000085.1, read as the reverse complement.
TCTTGTCCAGATTCCCTGCATCGAACGCAATGCGCTGGCGGCCAATAAAGCGATTATCAGCGCAGAATATGTCCTGTTGACCGATGGACGCCACCGGGTTTCCTTTGACGATGTGGTTAAAGCCATGCGCCAGACGGGCCACGATCTGCCCGATCTCTACCGGGAGACAGGTACCGGCGGACTGGCCTCAATTGTCCAGGATCCCTCGCAAAAGGCATCTTCGAAAAAATAAAAAGAGGATTGGAAAGCCTAGAGCCGTCCATCGACCGGAGTCTTCAGCACTCCTTTGACGTCGTAGAGGACTCCATTTTCCTGAAGGAACGCGCGGTAATCCCGCCGGAGAAGCTCCGTATGCGCCACAGCCAGAATCGCCGCCGCATAGAGCCCGCCTCCCTCTGAGGGCGCTGCCAACTTGGGAAGCACCTCCAGACCGTACTGCCTGCGGATTTCTTCGGGGCTGGCAAGAGGGTCATAAATATCGGCCTCCAGCCCAAAGCGCTCGAGCTCGTCTAAAATATCGACCACGCGCGTATTGCGGACATCGGGGCAATTCTCCTTGAAAGTGAAGCCGAGGATCAGCACCCGGGCCTTGCGGAGCGTCTGCCCTTTGTGAATCATCAGGCCAACCACCTCACGCGCAATATACTGGCCCATGCTGTCGTTCAACCGGCGCCCCGCCAGAATGATCTCCGGAAAGTAACCATGCTCCTGCGCACGCTGGGCCAGATAGTACGGATCGACGCCGATGCAGTGACCGCCCACCAGCCCCGGACTGAAAGGGAGAAAATTCCACTTGGTGCCGGCCGCTTTCAAAACCTCCTGCGTATCAATCCCCATCTTGTTGAAAATCTTGGCCAGCTCATTGACGAAAGCGATGTTGATATCGCGCTGCGAGTTCTCGATCACCTTGGCGGCCTCGGCCACGACAATGCTCGGAGCCCGATAGACGCCTGCCTGAATGATCGCCCCGTATACCTGCGCCAGCTCTTCCAGGGTCTCCTCGTCCTGGCCTGCGACGATCTTGACCACGTTTTCCAGGCGATGCACCGGGTCGCCCGGGTTAATCCGCTCGGGCGAATATCCCAGCCGGAAATCAGAACCGCACTTGAGCCCGGAAGCTTTTTCCAGAATCGTGCCGCAAACCTCCTCCGTACAGCCGGGATAGACCGTGCTTTCATAAACCACCGTGGAGCCCGAGCGTAGCTGCCGCCCCAGAATCTCGCTGGCCGATTCCAGAAAGCTCAGATCCGGAGTCTGGTTGCCTTTGAGAGGTGTCGGAACCGCGACGATGTGAAAACTTGCGTCTTTGAGGTCGGCTTCCCGGCAGGTGAATTGGATGGAGCCGCTATCGAGTGCCCGCTTCAGGGCCTCGGAGCCCACTTCTCCGGTCGGGTCGGAGCCTTGCAGGTAGAGCTCGATTTTGGATTGGTCCGTATCAAAAGCGATGACGCGCCCCACCCGGCTGAAAGCGACCGCAAGCGGCAAACCAACATACCCCAAACCAATAATTGAAATAACCCTCTTCAAACAACCCCTCTCTCCCCCAAAGTCTGCCACCCACCCCCACCCCATTGCAAGCTTATTGAAACACCACCGGAGCCCCTTTTCGGTGCGCACATTTTTGAGGCAATGCGAACCGCAGTTTTTAACCGCAGATTACGCAGATGAACGCAGATTTTTGAAAGGGATGATTTCTTCGGCTTCCGAGGCGGGCAGGGTTCAATCTTTCGAGGGCTCTTCGCGGGGGAGCACGGTCCGGCTATGACAGACCACGCTGCGATGGGCCTCCTTGAAGGTCTCCTCAAAGAGGTCTTTCCAGGCGCCGGGGATGAATCCGCGCAGAATCGTCGAAAAGAGAATCGCCTTCACCTCTTTGCGGGAGACCTTCACCCGCCGGGTGGCGTCGAGCGGATTAGTCTCTCCGAGCAGTTTGAGCGTTTTGGCGCCGATCAGAATGGGCCAGGTGCAGCCGAGCTTCATCAGCCAGGTGCGCCAGCACCCGGGGGTATCCTCCAGATACCGCGCGCCATCCTGCAGGTAGAAAAGCGCCTTGGCCAGATACCACTTATAATAGGCCCGCAGGAAAGGATAATTTTCGGGATCTTTGAGCGATTCAGCCGAGAGCTCGAGCTTTTGCAGCGATTTCTCGGGCAGGTAGCAGCGGCCGTTCTTCAGGTCTGCCGGCAGGTCGCGCAAGATATTGACCAACTGCAGCCCCTTGCCAAAGTGGATGGCATTTTCAAAAAGTTTTTCCTCATCAATCACCGCGCGCGGATAGAGATGGCGCCGACAGAGACGGGTCCAGAACTCGCCGACGCAGCCGGCCACGCTGTAGGTGTATTGGTCAAGCTCCTCCTCGCTCTGCAGGGCACGGATTTCCCCGGGCAGGCGTCCCACGACGAAGCGTTTGAGGTCCATCAGTTGGCCCTCGGTGATGGTCTCCAGTACGGTGTGGATATCGGCACGGTCCTCGGCTGAAAATTTCTCGACGCGCCGGATAACTTCGCCGATATTCTCGAGCAGCGTTTTCTCGGAAGTCTCCTCCTGCGCCTGGAGCAACGCCCAAACCTCCGAATCCCCTTCCACGAAAGAGCTGCTCTGACCGGCCAGAATCGCCGTGCGCAGCCGCTGCAACACCTCCAGGCGCACCTCCACCGGAATGAGCTCCGTATCGGCAATCGTATCAGTGGCCCGCGCCAGAAGGTAGGCCGCCGATATCTGCTGGCGGAGCGAGCGCGGCAAGACACGCATCGTCAGGTAGAATGAGCGGGAAACCTCTTTGAGCAACCGCATGGGCTCCGCGCGTCCGGGCTTCGGCGGGCGCTTTTTGGGAGGCTTCACCGGCGGCGGCTCTTCATCTTTACGGTATGGGTCACAGGGGCAACGCAAAATGGGTCCCTCCCTTTCCTACGCAATGGAGTAAGCCACCAATCGCTCCCGCCAAAGCGCCAGCTCCGAGCGCAGCGGTTCAGTGCCGCCGGAGCCGATACAGCTCTTTTTATCCATCGCTTTTTCCAGCTCAAAGCTCTCCAGAATATCTTCCTCGAAGAGCGGATTCACCTGTTGGAATTCCTC
>JAGVTF010000268.1 GCA_019136955.1 Verrucomicrobiota bacterium | reverse complement strand
TCAAGTGTATAAGAGCCCATACCGATTGACATGGGTGTTTCTATTTTGCACTGGCAGTCGGTCTGGGTCATCACGTAGTGGCCGATCATTCGACGGGCTTCCCGAATGTAGAGAGCATGTGGCCAATGGTCGTTATCAATAAACTCATCTTTCGGCAACCCCCATTTTTGCCAGCGTTCCCGAACCTCCATGGAAAGTCGTGGATCATTTTGAAGAAAGTAAAGGAGCCCCAGCTGGTATTGCCGATGTGCATCCATGATTTTTTCGCGCTCCGCATAACTGGCTTCGGGGTACTCATAGTTCATCCCAATAAAATCCAGGCTAAAGGCGCCGTGATTATTGGAATCAGTTTTGAAGTTGGGCATACGAGAGGTGGTCATCACCGGAGGGGTTTCTCCAGAAGCAAAATAGCGTGCAAAAAGCTCATAATCTTCGGGGTCATAGCCTTCGGGCCTGGTGATGGAAACTCTGTTGGGTTCATAATCAGTCAGGCACATTCTATAACAATATGCCTGGACGCGCTCATCAGCCTCTCCCTCGGGGGTGAGGGGATCAGGCCTGATAAACTTTAATAATCCGCTTGAAGGGTCACCAGGAACTTTATAGGCCGATATTTTGGATTTAAAGTGATGCCCATTATATTCCAGCGTGGTGCGCCCGCCATTATAGTCTTCTCCATATTGGGAGTTGGCTTCTCTTCCCACGTAGTATTCACAGCCCGCGGCAGCCATTAAGTCGCCCTCGAAGGTGCAATCCAAAAACATTTTTCCTCTGAACCGTTTTTTGCTCAAGGTCTGAATTGAGGTGATTCTTTTTCCTATCTTGCGAACTCCTTTTTCCCGATTCAGTTTTTCATTTCGATAGACTGGTACCCCGTACTCTTCCAGCCATTGATCATAAATTCGCTCCGCCACTTTGGGTTCAAAGACCCACATAGTCTGGGTTTCGTTGTTAATGGCAGCAGTGCCTTGGCCCTGAGCGCCGAATTCATTACGTTTTTGTAAGCTCCAGGCAGAGTCTTTCTGGTACTCCAGCCAGACTCGGTGGTAAAATTCTTTGGACATACCCCCGATGGTATAAGCTCTGCCTGAATCGGTGAAGCCGAGCCCGGCAGAGGTCATGGCCCCCAGATGTTTTTGGGGAGCCACCAGGATGACACTTTTACCCTCCTTTTTTGCCTGTACGGCAGCTACGACGGCAGCAGAAGTATCGCCATAGACGATGATATCTGCTGAGAGGCTCTGAGCCGCGGAAGCCGATGAGAGACTAAAAGCAGTTAGAAGAACTGCAAAAACAGGCTTCCAGCGAAGAGAGCAGAAGCCATATCCAGAAGTTTGAATGTTTTTCATAAAAGACAATTTTAGCGAGTGACTACAATTGAGAAACTATTTCTACTCTACACCCTCTTTCCATTATGTAAACTCGGCTATAGGAAAACAAGAAAAATGAGCTGGAGTTCCTTTTGAGATTCAACTTTTCCTTTTAGGTTTTTGACAAAAACCCTTCTCTAAGTCATTCTACTTTTATGCCCTATACAAGGGAACAACTGGAGGAAAGGGAAAGACTGACACTGGCTCCTTATGCTGAAAAAAGCGCTTTCAGTCGTGGCCGCGTTCACGATGAAGTGCCAGCTGAGTGGCGCACTGACTTTCAACGAGACCACGACAGAGTAATCCACTCGAGGGCCTTTCGCAGACTGGAGTACAAAACACAGGTATTTCTGAACGGCTCAGGTGATCACTTGCGCACACGCTTGACCCACACGATAGAGGTGGCTTCTATCGCTCGAAATATAGCAATGGCCCTGGGGCTTAATGAAGAGCTGGCTGAAACGATTGCCCTTGCCCATGATTTGGGGCATCCACCTTTTGGACACAGGGGAGAGGATTGCCTTGATTGCCTGATGAAAGAGGATGGGGGGTTTGAGCATAACATGCAAAGCCTGCGCATTGTTGAATATCTTGAAAGGAAATATCCTCAATTCGTAGGGCTAAATCTCTGCTGGGAGGTCAGGGAGGGGTTGGCAAAGCATCAAACAAGCTACGATCATCCAGAATGGACAAGTCAGTTTAGTACTCCCAACCCATCGCTGGAGGCTCAGGTCGCTGATATTGCCGATGAAATTGCTTATTATAGCCATGATCTTGATGATGGACTTGATGCTCAGCTTCTAAAAGAATCTGATTTGGAAAAGGATGTAGATATCTGGAAACAGGCATCCAGGCAGGTCCGCCAGGATTACAACGCATTGCCTGATGAAACCCGTTGCTACTTTATTACCCGCTGTATCATCGATAGCCAAGTTAAAGATGTTGTCAGGACAACTGAGGCGGCAATTCAGGAAGCTGATATTCGTACACCCGATGAGGCACGAAGTTTGGAAAAACCCTTAGTTCGTTACAGTCCCGAGAATCGAGAAATGAACTTGGCATTGCGGACCTATCTTTATGAAAATCTCTATTACAGCCCAGAAGTGGAAATACCGAACAAGCGAGCCACTGATCTCATGGAACAGCTCTTCACCTACCTTTTGAAACATCCAGAAAGGCTTCCAGAGCTCTCTCAGGAGGCAATTCAAACAGATGGGCTTAAACGAGCGCTTTGCGACCATATAGCGGGGATGACCGATCGCTCAGTGATACTGGAATATGAGAGACTCTTCCACAGTCGGCTTAACTTCATGAGATATTGAAAGGTTTGTCTGTTTTTCCACTGTTTCCACACTATTGAATATATATATGCACTCCATAGACATAGCGATTATTGTTTTTTATCTGTTGGGAATTATAGCGCTGGGCCTCTGGGTGGGCAGGGGGCAGCGAAGCGCGCGTGATTACTTTTTAGGCAACAGAAGTATTTCCTGGTGGGGGGTAGGCTTAAGCATTGTCGCTACCGAGACCAGCGCTTTAACTTTTATTGGAATTCCTGCAATGGCTTATGGTGGGGATTTAACCTTTATCCAAATTGTAATAGGCTATGTCCTCGCTCGCGTTATTTTAGCCGCTTTGCTGGTGCCTCATTATTTTAAAGGAGATATCTATTCTCCATATCAGCTGTTGAGCCGCTCTTTTGGTCCATTGACGGGAAAGACTTGCGCCGGCATTTTTCTGATTGCAGGCACTCTGGCGGCGGGTGTTAGAGTATACGCTACCAGTATTCCACTGCATCTGATCACGAACATAGATATTACCTTTTCAGCAGTTCTTTTCATTCTCTTGTCGCTTGTCTATATGTATATGGGTGGGATAAAGAGCGTGATTTGGACAGAGGTTTTACAGTTCTTTCTTTTTGTAGGAGGTGGCGTTTTTACTCTTTTTTATATTCCAACACTACTTGAAGGCTCTCTCCTTGAAAATTTGCAAATAGCCAAATCAGCCGGTAAACTGCATTGGTTTAATGGCGGGTGGGGCTGGCAGCTGCCTTTTAACATCTGGATGGGGATTATTGGCGCCACAGTGCAGGTACT
>JAGVTF010000012.1 GCA_019136955.1 Verrucomicrobiota bacterium | reverse complement strand
GGCGTCCAGATCATCGGCACCAGCGCCTTTTCCCAGTGCAAGAATCTCTCCAGCGTAACAATAGGCAGCAGCGTTCAATTCATAGAGCCGCAGGCGTTTTACAATTGCCAAAAATTGAATAACCTCTTCATACCACCCAATGTTCACACGATAAGGTCTGAGGCCTTTTACGGCTGTTCCGGCTTGGAAAACCTCACCCTCTCCGAGGGGCTCAATGAAATCAGCACTAAGGCATTCCATTACTGCACCGCCCTCTTGGAAGTCATCATCCCCCATAGCGTTACTTTAATCAGAAACGAAGCTTTCTCCCATTGCTCAAGCCTCACCAATTTGGTGATTGGCGATGGAGTTACCAGGATGGGAGATCGTGCCTTTACCGAGTGCAGAAAGCTTGAACATGTGCACCTGGGCAGCTCGCTCCCTTCGCTCCCCTATGGCTGTTTTGACGTCGCTATCAGCTTGAAAGAACTCGTCATCCCCGACAACATTACCTTCCTGAGCGATCTCTGTCTCAGTTCCTGCACCAGCCTGACTAACCTTATACTGCCTCAAACTCTTGTCCATATCGGCAAGAGCGCGTTGCATAACTGCACCAGCCTGGAGCATCTCTCATTGCCCAGAGAGCTCGCCTCCATCGGTGCCTATGCCTTTGGCCAATGCTATTCCCTGAAAAGCCTCGTATTCCCTCCCAACCTGATGAGCATAGGCGATAACGCTTTTGGGTCATGTAAAGAGCTGAACTCACTCTACTTCAGGGGGGATGCGCCGCTCAGCGTGGGCAAAGACCTCTTTGAGAACGCCTCTGAAGACGTCACAATCTACTACAAGCCCGGGACAGCCGGCTGGCCCGAGCCTCATCAAACCTGGCATGGAGTTCCCGTCCTGCTCTGGGAGGAAGCCGGTATCTTTTCGTTGGAATTCTTTCGTATTAAGATATCAAGGGATTCCAAAACGCCACTCTGAATGAAGATGCGCAAATGCCACTCATCCCTACCACTCAGATGAGTGCGCTGGAATCCTCTCTCGAGCCGGTCAGTAGAGGGCTGATCGCCGACGGGGTCACTCCGCTCATTATCAAAATCCATGAAAACGGGGCTGCCCATACTCCCCAAACCTGTCGTCTTAGCCTGATTCACACCTCCCAGCGGTACGATTCGCCGCTAATCAAAGGTCTTGGACAGCACCTCTGCCTGATTCAGAATGGCGAAATCCGCACGGCGAACGAAGAGGGGGAGCTCGAATTCACCATCCCCGCTCATCCCAATAGCACGTACACGCTCTATGCCTTTATCTCGCCTATCGAATCCTATGACATGGCCAATAGCTCTTATTATTGGGAGCTCTTTGATTTTGAAGCGAGAATAGGGCTGCTCGCATCCAAAGAGAATCCGGAGGAAGGCGAGCGCTTCCTGGCGCATCGGCTCTTTGATGTTTCTAAACCGCCAATCGTCCTGATTCATGACTTGAACGCCGGCGAATCCATGAAATATCTCCCCTCGGTTTTGAGTAATTACAGACCTGCGGAATTGATTTACCCGATCACTTACGGCTGTAAAATGAATCTGAAAACCGGCCGCCTCGATAACACCGCCAATACCATCTATCCGCTCTTTGACTACGATCCCAATAGAAGCCTCGTGCATATCCTGGACCAGCAGCTCAAAAAAGAGATCGAAGGCACTCCCACCACAGAACGGCTCTGGAAGGAATGGGCCTGGACCAGATACGACGTCATCGCCCACGGCCAGGGCGGGCTTCTGACGCGAATGCTCTGCGCCAGTGAACCGGTCTGGGGCGGGCAGGTCCTCCCCTTCCGCAACAAAGAAAACTTCAACCGCGGCCGCTTCCACTTTATCGTGACCATCGGCACTCCGCACAACGGCACCAGCCTGGCCCGCTACCTTCTGGAGCTGGAAAAGCTATCAAACTCGCTCTTCTCAAACCAGATACTCCCAGAGGAGCTCTCCTTCCTGAAATACTTCAGAGACAAGTTCGACCCCTGGGGTCCCCAAATGCAGATCGCCAACCATCCCAACTGTGCACCGGACCCCGGCGCTCTCTTTCATCTGATCCGCAGCTTCGTGGATTCTAACTCTGAAGCCTATTCGCTCCTGGGTCTCAAATTAAGCGGAAACCCTTACTGGAACAAGGGAACCGATATCGTACTGAAAGGCGGCTCCGATGGCATTATCGACGGCGCCAGCCAATTCGAAGGCTGCAGCAGTGTGACCCATCAATCTGGAATGATAGCCCACTGCGAGCCTGCCAAACTCCTGGGGGCCACCACCTATTCATACGTGACTCAGATGACAAGCTACGATCTGATCACCACTGCCGCCAGACTGCTGACATCCAGACAGAGCGGAAACTATAACCCCGACGCTTCCCCTCCGTTTACCCCCTTCACTCAGCCGAAGACACGGGATGCCGCCTGGAAAAAACAGATAGAGGACTTCGCGGCGCTGGCCATCCTCTCCTTCAACCCCAAAATACTGGAGTTCGATTGGGATACTTCGGGCGATATCTTCGTGAAGTTCGCTCAAAACATCAGCGGCCAGGCCTCTTCCGAAGTCACTCCGGCCGCGGCCAGAGCGATTCAGTGGTCAGTCGTCTATTACGGTCCCGAAGAGATGGATAGCGAAAACGCCGCTACATGGGTCACGGACCCGCAAGACCCCTACGGCATCCAAATAACGCCGCGCGAAAACCTGCAGGGCGACATCGTCGTGAGCGCTCTCTATGAGGAGCAGGAAAATCTCTTTTACGGCGCACCGATGCGAGTCTACTCTCAGCCGATCGAAAAAGAGATAACGGCCATCCTCTGCAAGCCTGAAGATACCATACTGGATGTTGGCGCCGGTCTCACCCCGGAGCTCTGGGCCATCTATGAGGATGGTAGCCAGGGGCGGCTCTTCATTGACGAAGACTCGGAGTTGGAGCTCAGCTCCAGTAATCCTGACACCCTCGCTGTGGATGGCCGGAGCCTCAAAGCGCTGGCACGCGGAGAGGCCACCCTCAGCGCCAGTTGGGGCGGCTTCCATTGCAATAGCGGCTACCAGGTCGGTTATGCTCAATCCTACAGTATCTACCTCTACAATGGCCGGGCAGAGGATGGCACCTTCTGGCTCTGGTGGCCCAGAGGCGCCCTGCAGATAGCCCCCACGCACCAGGGGCCCTGGGTGACCTACAGGACAGAGCCGCCCTACCAGGTCCCGTTCAATGAAGAAAACCGCTTCTACCGTATAATTGAGCACTTGCCCAATCCGGAGCAGTGAAATAGAAATAGAAAGAGGGCGACTTCTCCAATAAGACAAGCCGCCCTCTGATTCAAAGGGAGCCTCAACTGGGAGAAAACCGCAAACACTGTTATGAATAAAACGCTGTCAAAATTTCTCTGGAGGACGGTCAAAATCGGTCTTTGGACCGGGGGAATTCTGTTATTATTGTTCATTTTATTGGTTGTAATTACTCTGCTGACACAGGAAAGTA
>JAGVTF010000304.1 GCA_019136955.1 Verrucomicrobiota bacterium | reverse complement strand
TATGAGGTCAGCTCCTCTGGGTCAAGATTTGCTCTTTGATGAGCAGCAGGTGGAGTTGGGGCGTAACTTCTGCAACAAGATATGGAATGCCTGCCGCTTCCGACAGATGCAGGGTGGGGTGGTTGACTCAGAGATCACACCTGGCCTTTTGACCAGCGATGACATTTGGATACTTTCCCAGTTAAACCGAGCAATTGAAGAGCTGAACAAGGCTTTCAAAGAGTATAACTTTGCAGAAGCAATTCAGACTTTGTATCGGTTTTTTTGGAGTGAGTATTGCGACTGGTATGTTGAGGCGGCGAAGGCCTCCCTTAACAGCGGTGATTTAAAACTAAAGGAAAATACATTGGCTGTAATGGACTTTGTGCTGAGCAACACACTGCGCCTATTCCATCCATTTTTGCCATTTATTACGGAAGAGCTTTGGCATGGAATGAGTTACAATAAAGATATGCCTGCGGATCAAGGGGGTAAGACTATCATGACAGCTCCTTTTCCCAAAGCGTTTGATCAGGATTTTCTGGATCACTATGGCGTAAAAGAAGAAATTTTAACTTTTGTTACTGCCAAATATGAGCTGGTGGTGATGGGCCGGAATTTGCGCAGAGAAGGAAACATACCTTCCAGCAAAAGAGTGAAGTTTGTCCTGAAACCGCAAACCCAGATAGCTCAGCATGATCTTAACGTATTGAAGGTATTGCTCCATGCCGAGCCGCTGGAGGTCCAGGGCGACTATGAACCAACCAAAGGAACTCCTTCCAGTCGCAATTCATTGGGTGAGATTTTTCTGCCTATTGATGAACTCATTGATGTGGAAGCGGAGAAAGCTAAACTGACCAAATTATTAGAAAAATATAAAACTGAAATTGAGCGTATTGAACAAAGACTGAATAATACAAACTTTGTGGCAAAGGCTCCTGCAGCAGTTTTAGCGGAAAACCGGAAGAGATTACAGGAATACCAAACGAAGCTGAGTCAAACCCAAAGTGCTCTGAGAGCTCTGAATGGCTGAGGTACAAACCTTGAGGCGTTTTGGCAGAAAACCTTGAAAGCGTCTTCACATTGATGTAGCATCCCAAAGAGTAAAGGGATTCCTTGAATGTGATTATAACTTATTAAAAAAGCAAAAAATGAAAAAACGTTTAGCTGTTTGCAGCTGGTCCTTGCAGGCCACGCACGCAAAAGAACTGGTCGAGCGCATTCAACAGGTTGGAGTGAAGTATGTGCAGCTGGCACTCTCACCTGTGATTAACAATCCTGAAGCTTGGGAAAATTTGGATATACTTTTCAAAGAGGCTGGGCTTTCAGTGATCTCTGGAATGTCTGAAACGATTGGAGAAGATTACAGTACCCTTGAATCCATTCGCCGCACTGGCGGGATTGTGCCAGATGAGCACTGGAGTGGAAACTGGGAGCACTTTCAAAAGATTGCGGACTTGGCTGTCTCGATGAACATCAAGCTGGTTACATTCCATGCTGGCTTTATTCCGCACGAACCTGGAGAGCCTGAATACCAAAAACTTAAGGATCGGATCATAAAGCTTGCTGAGCTTTTTCAAGAAAAGGATTTAGTTTTGGGACTGGAGACTGGTCAGGAGACGGCAGAACATCTTAAATGCTTCCTTGAAGCTTTGCCAGTAGCCAACGTGCGTGTGAACTATGATCCGGCCAACATCTTGCTTTATGACAATGGCGACCCCATTGAAGTGATTGATGTTTTGGCTAAGCATATTGTGCAGTGCCATATCAAGGATGCTACTCGAACGAAAGTTCCAGGAACCTGGGGTGCAGAAGTTACAGTTGGGACGGGCGAAGTGAACTGGAAACAGTTTTTTGAGCGTTTGGACAAGATTGGATTTGCCGGTGACTTTGCTTTGGAGCGTGAAGCCGGTGATCAGCGTGTTGCAGATCTGCTAACCGGAAGACAACTGGCAGAGAAGTTTCTGGGCTAGAGCTCTCTCCGCAGGGCTAAAAGAGAAAATTATAAAACAGAACCACAATTTGAGGATATGGTAAAAGTTGGAATAGTTGGAATGGGCTTCATGGGAATGACCCACTTTCGGGCATGGCAGAAGATAGCCAATGCCAAAGTGGCTATGATTTGCGAAGCACGACCTCTGCCAGAGGATGGAGACCTGTCAAAGATATCGGGAAACCTGGGAACTGGCGAAGGTGTCAAAATTGATTACGCGCAGACGAAAGTAGTTACCAAACTTGAAGAGATGCTGGCCAATCCAGAGATTGATCTGGTAGATGTTTGCCTCCCTACAATTGCTCACAAGGATGTCTGCATCGCTGCTCTTAAGGCTGGTAAAAACGTTGTTTGTGAAAAACCAATGGCCAGAACCCATGCTGAGACCGTGGAAATGTTGAAGGCCGCTGAGGAGAGTGGAAAAATACTGATGCCGGCTCAGTGTGTCCGCTTTTGGCCTGAGTGGAGCTATCTGAAGCATCTCATAGAAGATGGGCGCTATGGCAAAGTTGTGGTAGCCCGCTTCCGGCGTGTCTCCGAGCCACCAGGCTGGGGTGTTTCCAGTTTTCTGAAGGGGCAGGAGTCCGGTGGCGCACTGTATGACCTGCATGTTCATGACTTGGATTTTGTGCTTTATTGCTTCGGAATGCCCAAGGCCGTTTTTGCCCGTGGCGCTACCTTTGCCAGCGGAGCTACGGACCATGTTATGGCCAACTATATTTACGAGAATGGAGCCGTGGTGAGCGCTGAAGGCAGCTGGGCTATGGTAAAAGGCTTTGGGTTCTGCGCCGGTTTTTCTGTGAGCTTTGAAAAGGCAACTTTGGAGATGGATACCAGCCGCGGGGCCGACGCCTTAAAGCTTTATGAGCCTGACCGACCGCCACTTGTGATCCGCCCCGAAGGAGATGACGGATATGTGGGAGAACTGCGCCATATTGCTGAAGCTATTTCCAAAGGTGGCACTCCGACAGTGGTGACAGCCCAAGATGGCGTTAATTCTCTGCTGGTTTGTGAAGCAGAGGAAAAATCAATTCAAACGGGGCAGATCGTGACTCTTTAAATAGAAAAAATATCAAAGAATGGAGAGCAAGGCGTTGTCCAAACTCTCCATTTTTATTCTTATTTAATGAATGAATTTTTTTCGAGAATCTGGAACCTGGTCCGCCCATATCGTGGAAGGCTGGCACTTGGGATTGTCTTTGGTATTTTAAGCGGTTTTGTTGCGCCGCTTTTGGTTCTTACGATTAAACTGGCCGTCAGCGTAATCTTTCCTGCAGCACAAGATACCCCACTGCTCGAACAACTGGAGGCAGCGCCGCGATTTATCCAAAACGTTATAGGGCATCTGAGCAATGTATTACCTCAGAAGTTTTCTGATGTTTCCACTGCAGGCCTCCTCTTAATTATCGCCTGCATTCCTGCGGTCATGATCTTGAAGGGAGTTACTACCTACGTGAATATTTATATGATGCAGTGGGTGGGAGTGCGGGCCATTATGGATTTGCGCAACAGGCTCTTTTCGCATTTCAT
>JAGVTF010000218.1 GCA_019136955.1 Verrucomicrobiota bacterium | reverse complement strand
AACTATCCAAAAGAATTGCCCCTTTACCCACTGGTCGAGTTCGAGCTCGCTTGGGCTTACGCCCAAAACAACGATCACGATCTCGCTATGAGTCGCTTCTCCCTTTATCTGAACGAGCATCCAAAGGGAGCGAACGCCATGCTGGCCAGGAAGTGGGTTGCCGACTATTACTATAATCTCAAAGATTTCTTTTCTGCAGAAAAAAACTATCAGCTCATTTTTGAGCAGGCCAACCCTGAAGACTCTTTAGACGAGCTGGTTCTGGATGCACGCATGATGGCTGCCCGCTCTGCCTTTGCCAGAAGCTCAATCAGGGATGCCGGCAGGCATCTGCTTGATTTAGTAAACCTCCTGCTCTCCAGGCAAGCTTCCCCGGATGATCGACTTGATGAGGCATTACTGCTCCTGGGAGATACTTTGACGGGAGAGCTTAGCCCCTCAGAAGATGCGCAGGTTAAATTGGCCCGCTTTGCCGAAGCGATCAATGCCTACTCTCGGATAGCACAAACCAATCGACTGGGTGCCGTTGCCATGACTCGCATCGCCAACTGTCACTTTCAATTGGCTGGAGGCGATCCGCCCGACACTAACCGCATCAGCCAGGCAATCCTCTTTTATAATCTGGCAATGACTGCGCCTCAAGCCTCTGCTCAAACCCGCTCCATGGCTGAGCTGGGTCTGGCAACTCTTTATCAATACCTGTCTACGCTTGAGTCTTTCCCTCAAGAAACACGTGATGCCAGGCTAGCAAGTGCCCTGGAGCATTATCTGAACGTCTTCCAGGGTAAAAACAATAACCCCGAAGAATTCGACCCCTTTAGTGTGCAGCGGGCAGGCATGGAAGTCGCACGAATACTGGAGGAGCAAAAAAAGTGGATCGAGGCCCTCAAAGTCTACGAACGCCTGGTCAAGCTGGTCCCCTCTCTTCAACCGCTGCTTAAATTGAAAATGGAGTATGCACAAAGCCATATTCCCCCCGGTGAAACATCTGCTTCAGCTATCTCACTACCATGAATATAAAAAAAGTACATCTCCCCCTGGCAGACAGGTCTTATACGATTTTTATTGGCTCAGAAATTCTCCCTCTGGTGGGAGAACTCTGCAGAGAAGTGTTGCCACCCCAGAATTGTGTCATTGTCGGTGATTCCAATACCCTGCCGCTCTTTGGGGAAAAGTGTAAAACATCGCTAACACAAGCTGGCTACAATGTCAGCAGTTGGGAGCTGCCAGCCGGAGAAACATCGAAAAACTTGACCAACCTGGCCCGTCTTTACGACTTTCTGGTGGAAAGCAGGTTGGAAAGAAAATCCTTCCTGATTGCTTTGGGAGGAGGAGTTGTCGGAGACTTAACCGGTTTCGCAGCAGCCACCTATATGCGCGGTATCCCTTTTGTTCAAATACCAACCACCCTCCTATCTCAGGTCGACAGCTCAGTCGGTGGAAAAACAGCCGTAAATTTGCCAGGCGGCAAAAATCTGGTCGGTGCTTTCCATCAACCCAAACGGGTGCTCTGCGACATGAAGCTGCTCAGCTCTCTTTCCCAAAAGGAGCTCAGTTGCGGCCTCTCAGAGGTCATCAAGTATGGCGTCATTCTGGATGCTGGGTTCTTTGCATGGCTTGAAGAGCATCTCCCAGAGCTGCTAAGCCTGGATACTGAGCTCATGGCCGAAACCGTGCGCCGTTGTTGTGAGCTAAAAGCTGCCGTTACAACTGAGGATGAGCGTGAATCAGGCCGTCGCGCTATCCTCAATTTTGGTCACACCCTCGGTCATGCCATTGAGCAGCTCTACCAGTACAACACTTTTTCCCACGGAGAAGCCGTTGCATTGGGCCAATTGGTAGCTTGCAGACTTTCAGAATCCTTACTAGGATTCCCCAGAGAGGAGACTCGTAGAGTTGCCAACCTGCTGAAGAGCTCGAAGCTTCCAGTTACAATCCACACTGATAATGTGCCGGCAACAATAGACCAACTTATTCAGGGCACCCAACGTGACAAAAAGACTCTGGCTGGAGACCCCAAGTTCGTTTTAGCCGAACAAGTAGGCAAGGTTAATTTTGGATGCTCAGTCCCTCAGGAGCTGCTACGAGAAACTCTTCGGGAGTTTGTACAAAAGATTGAGGAATAAATTTAATGAATAACCAAATAAAAATATATGACACCACTCTAAGAGATGGCAGTCAAGGTGAAGGAGTTAATTTTTCAGTTAATGATAAGCTGAGAATTGCGGAAAGGTTGGATGCTTTTGGTGTTCATTTTATTGAAGGAGGTTGGCCGGGCTCCAATCCCCGCGATGTTGAATTCTTCAAAGAAGCTTCTGAACGTACTTTCAAAAATGCACTATTGACTGCATTTGGTTCCACCCGCCGCAAGAAAACTCCTGTTGAGGAAGATGGACAAGTCCGTCTCCTCCTGGAGGCCCAGACGCCTGCCATTGCAGTCTTTGGTAAAAGCTGGCTCCTGCATGTCAAAGAGGTGCTCAAGACCACTCCGGCCGAAAATCTGGCGATGGTCACCGATACTGTTGCCTATCTCAAAGCACAGGGGCGTTGCGTTATTTTTGATGCCGAACATGCCATTGATGGATATAAGGACGACCCCGAGTATGCGCTTTCCGTATTTAAAGCCGCTGCACAAGCCGGTGCTGATTGGGTAGTTCTTTGCGATACCAACGGCGGCTCGCTGCCGAGTGAGGTTTCGGAAATCGTCAGCAAGGTTCTGCCGCATCTGGGTAAAAGCCAGCTCGGCATCCATACTCATAATGATACTGGCCTGGCCGTTGCCAATGCTCTGGTCAGCGTAGAAAAGGGCGTTCGCATGGTACAGGGAACGATCAATGGCTACGGAGAAAGGACCGGTAACTGTAATCTGACCAGCATCATCCCTTCGCTCTCATTCAAAATGAATCTGGAGAGTGTCCCTTCTGATTCTCTTCCCAAGCTTAAGCAACTCTCGCGGTTTGTGGATGAGATAGCCAATATGCGTCCGGACCCACGCCAACCCTGGGTCGGAGCCTCCGCTTTTGCCCACAAAGGGGGTATGCATGTCAATGCCGTACAGAAGCTGGCGTGCACCTTTGAGCATATTGACCCTACAAGCGTAGGCAACAGCCGACGCGTCCTTGTAAGCGACCTGGCAGGTAGAAGCAATATCGTGATGAAAGCTCATGAGCTGGGCATCCAACTGGATGATTCAGCGCCGGAGCTTAAGACAATATTAACTCACGTTAAGCAAATGGAGCATCAGGGCTATGAATTCGAGTCTGCGGAAGCTTCGCTGATCCTTCTCATTCAGAAAACCTGCAAAAAAATAATCCCCCCCTTCACCGTCGGCTCTTATCACGTCTCCATGCGCTCCGATGGCCAGATCGGTATTTGTGAAGCCACTGTAAAAGTCAAGGTTGGTGACAAAATTGGACATACTGTAGCTGATGGAGAAGGTCCGGTAAATGCTCTGGACCAGGCTTTGCGCGCGGCTCTGCTGGATTTCTATCCTGCCTTGGAGAGCGTCACGCTGCGCGACTATAAGGTTCGTATCCTTCA
>JAGVTF010000233.1 GCA_019136955.1 Verrucomicrobiota bacterium | reverse complement strand
GCCACAGATAACCAATGGATGCAGAGACTGTTATCGCAAACAGGGAAGAAAATAAAAGTGATCGCTCCACGCTGCCTGCAATATGCCTGAATCGCTAAAGAGCAGAACCGTCAGTGGTGTTTTCTGGAGCGGTGTTGAGCGATTTTCAGTCCAGGCGGTACAGTTGGTAATTGGGATACTGATTGCGCGTGTATTGAGCCCCACGGATTATGGCATTGTCGGTATGCTTGCCATTTTCCTAAGCATCTCGCAGATGCTCATTAGCAGTGGTTTTGTAGCCGCTTTAATTAGAAAAATTGATCGTACTCAGACAGATTGTTCCACAGTATTTTATTTCAATATTTTAGTAGGGTTTTTTCTTTATTTTATTCTTTTTTTCTCGGCACCACTGATTGCCGCTTTTTTTAAGACTCCCATATTGATTCCGATAACTCGCGTGCTGGCATTCACGCTTGTTTTTAATTCGCTTACAGTAGTCCAACGTGCTTTACTGATAGCAAAAGTTGACTTTAAAACCCAAGCAAAAGTTACTTTTCTGGCCACAATCCTCTCAGGGGCTTTGGGGATATGGATGGCCTACCATGATTATGGAGTCTGGGCCCTGGTGGCGCAAGCAGTTGTAAGCGCAGCGCTGACAACGCTTCTTCTTTGGTTTTTTGGCAAGTGGCAGCCCAGCTGGGTATTTTCCTGGAGCTCGTTTTGGGAAATGTTTTCATTCGGCTCCAAGCTGATAGTTTCTCGTTTGATAGAGACGCTCTACCATCAGGCTCACACCCTTATCATTGCCAAGGTTTACTCGGCAAGAGAGTTGGGGCTTTATGCTCGTGCTCAGAATTTTGCAGATTTTCCATCCTCAAACATCACAGGAATTTTTAGCCGTGTTACCTATCCACTCCTTTGCGAGCTACAAGACGATGAAGAGCGTTTGTGTTCAACCTATCGCTCATACCTTCGGCTTTCCGCTTATATTATTTTTCCAATGACGCTGGGACTTTCCGTGTTGGCTACTCCTTTAATTCTCGTACTACTTACCGAAAAGTGGGCAGGCAGTATCATCTTCCTGCAAATTCTCTGTTTTTCCATGATGTGGATTCCTGTTCATGCAATTAATTTAAATATTCTTCAGGTTAAAGGACGTTCAGATTTAATTCTCAGAATAGAGATTATCAAAAAAATAATGGGCATTGCGATCCTCTGTATTACAGCTCCTATTAGTGTGAAAGCAATGTGCATCGGAGCCGTTTTTTTCTCCACTTTGAGTTTGCTCATAAATACGCATTACACAGGTATCTTACTTAACCTGAGCTTCTTGAAACAAATGCGGGATTTGGCTCCCACACTCATCCAATCTTTTCTCATGGGAGCGGTTGTGCTCGCTATCACCCATTACATTGAAAGCAACCTCCTTAAGCTTTTGGCCGGTGCATCACTGGGGGCGGTGTTTTATATTTTCCTGAGTTATATCTGCAGGTCCCACGAGCAGCGCCTGCTTCTATCGCTCATTCCCGTAGATAAGATCAAAGGTTTTCTGCATAGATGAATATCTCAATACTCCTTGCTATGAAGGCCCGGGGTTGTTGTTTGGAACCACGGTAGACGCGGATAGATGCGGATTTTTAATAGGGAAGTATGAATCCTCTGTGTTTATCGGTGTTCATCGGTGGTACAAATGCCCGGGGTTGGTAAAAGTTTTTCATGTTTATAGCACGGAAACAGAATTTTAAACCGTTTGACAGGAAGGTTTGGCTTTCCTCGCCCACGATGCACGGGGAGGAGCTCGAGTACGTCCGTGAGGCATACGAAACCAACTGGATGTCGACAGTCGGCAAAAACATTGACGAGCTGGAGCGTCTGGTTGCTGAAAAGGTTGGTACAAAGCAGGCCGTCGCGCTCAGCTGCGGAACCGCCGCACTCCACCTGGCCGTCAAGCTGGCCGGTCTGGAGCCAGGCGAGCCCGTCTTTTGCTCTGACCTGACCTTCAACGCCACGGTTAACCCCGTTGTCTATGAACAGGGGGTGCCGGTCTTCATTGACACGGAGTACGACACCTGGAACATGTGCCCCAGGGCACTGGAGAAAGCGTTCGAGCTTTATCCGGATTGCCGCCTCGTCATCTATGCTCACCTTTACGGCACGCCGGCAAAAATCGACGAAATAGAGAGGATCTGCAAAAAGCATAATGCCACTATCATTGAAGACGCTGCAGAATCGCTTGGCGCCAGTTACAAAGGCGAGCAGACCGGGCGTTTTGGAGATTACAACGCACTTTCCTTTAACGGCAATAAGATTATCACAGGCAGCTCCGGTGGCATGTTACTGACTGATGAGGTGGCTGCCGCCAATCGCGCCCGTAAATGGTCCACCCAGGCTAGAGAAGCCGCTCCCTGGTATCAGCATGAAGAGCTGGGCTATAACTACAGGATGTCCAACGTAATTGCGGGGATCGTCCGCGGCCAGATGCTGCATCTTGAGGAGCACATTGCCGCCAAGAAAATGATTTACGAGCGTTACAGGGAGGGGCTCAAAGGTCTGCCGGTCTCCATGAATCCCTTTGACAGGCAAAACAGCGTTCCGAACTATTGGCTCTCCTGTCTGCTCATAGAGCCTGAGGCGATGTGTCCGCAAGTCCGCGATGACCACAAAGCCCTCTTCAAACCAGAGCCCGGCAAATCCTGCCCCACGGAGATACTTGAAACTCTGGCCTCCTACAATGCTGAAGGCCGGCCGGTCTGGAAACCGATGCACCAGCAGCCGCTCTATAGAAATAACGGCTTTATCACCCGAGAGGGTGAGGGCAGATGCAGAACCAACGCTTACATCGCAGGCAGAACGCTTGGCAGCGATGGGACCCCCCTGGATATTGGCTCTGACCTGTTCGCCCGTGGCCTCTGCCTCCCCTCTGATAACAAAATGACCGAAGCCGAGCAGGAACAAATCCTGGCGATCATCCGCGCCTGCTTTGAGTAGAGTTTCGCCCAGCCATGTATAAAAAGTACTTCAAACGTGTCTTAGATTTTTGTGGTGCCCTTTTGGGGCTAATCTTGCTAAGTCCTCTTTTACTTGCTGTGATGGTCTGGTTGCATTTTGCGAACAAAGGAGCCGGAGTCTTTTTTTCGCAAGAACGCCCTGGAAAAAATGGTCGGATATTCAAAGTCCTAAAATTTAAATCAATGACTGACAAAAGAGGGCCAGATGGAAAATTACTCCCGAATGAAGAGAGAGTAACAAAGGCTGGAGCTTTTATTAGAAAAACGAGTCTTGATGAACTACCCCAACTAGTCAATGTTTTAAAAGGCGAAATGTCTTTTGTCGGGCCTCGTCCGCTCCGAATACGTTATCTTGAGTTATACAATGCTGAACAAGCTCGTCGCCATAATGTGCGTCCGGGAATTACGGGATGGGCACAAATAAATGGGCGAAATAATATAAGTTGGGTAAAAAAATTTCAACTAGATGTTTTTTATATAGATAATATTTCTTTATTTTTAGATATAAAAATATTATTTTTAACAGCAATCAAGGTGATCACTCGTTTTGATATAAATACAGGTGATAAC
>JAGVTF010000273.1 GCA_019136955.1 Verrucomicrobiota bacterium | reverse complement strand
CGATGGCTGAGAGCACATGCGGAAGAGTTTGGGTTTGACGCCGAAAGAATTGGAGTGGGCGGAGCCTCTGCCGGTGGTCACCTGGTAGCTCTGCTTGGGGCAACCGGGCATACCCGTATGTTTGATAAAGGTGAGTATCTTGAAAAATCCAGTCGAGTGCAGGCGGTGTGTGATTTTTTTGGTCCTACAGACTTTAAAGATTACGATTTCGAGGATACGATTTTTGAAGACCCCGATAACTCTCCAGTGAGCAAATTGGTCGGAGGACCTCTATCTGAAAATAAGCCTTTGCTGTTATTGGCCAGCCCCCTCTGTTTTGTGACCTCTACTCATGCACCTATTCTTATCCTTCATGGAAACAAGGATAATTTAGTGCCTCTGAACCAAAGTCAGCGCTATCTTGAGGCTATGGCTCAGGTAAACGTGGAAAGCACACTCTTGGTCATAAATGATGCAGGGCATGGATTTGGCGGTGAAAACCACTGGAGAGAGATAGCCATCTTTTTCGCTAAAAAGTTAAAGCCTGAAAAACGTGTTGGCTACACAAAACTGCTTTTGGCCCCATAACAGCAGTAATACTTCAAAACATGGATAGCTTAAAAGAACAAATGGAGGAACTTGGCCGCCGTGCCAAGGATGCATCTCGCGCTTTGGCGCTGCTTAGCACTGATAATAAAAATAGGTGTTTGATCGCTATGTCAGATGCTATTTTAGCGGCTGAAAAAGAAATTCTGGAAGCGAACTGCCTGGATGTTGAAAATGGGAAAAAAATGGGTTTGTCGTCTGCTCTGTTGGATCGCTTGACCCTGACTCCCGCGCGAATCTCTGCAATGGCAGATGGAGTTAAAGAAGTGGCTGCATTACCTGACCCTGTCGGGAGAGAGTTGGATTTTAGGGTTTGTCCGAATGGACTTGAGTTGCAAAAAATCACCACCCCCATTGGAGTGATTGTGATTATTTTTGAATCGCGCCCCAATGTAACAGCAGATGCGGCTTCTCTTTGTTTTAAGTCCGGCAATGCCACTATTCTCAGGGGGGGAAAAGAGGCAGCTGCCTCTAATCGGATTATTTCAAAAATCATGGTGAGCGCCGCTCAGGCTGCCTGTAAAGAGTTCCCTGAGTATGCCATTCAAGTCGTAAACACAACGGACCGCCAGGCCGTCCCTGAACTTCTCTCTCTGACTGAATGTGTGGATCTTTGCATTCCCAGGGGCGGTGAGGGGTTGATTCGCGCTGTGGTCGAGTGCTCACGTGTCCCCATCATTAAACACTATAAGGGGGTTTGCCACGTTTACTTGCATGAAAATGCTGATTTTCAGATGGCTAATCGAATCGTTTTGAATGCTAAAACTCAACGTCCGGGAGTATGCAATGCGGCAGAGTCCCTGCTGGTAGATGAGAGCATCGCTTCGGATATTTTGCCTTTTGTAGCTCGTTCTCTTTTGGAGAAGAAAGTCAAATTGTATTGTGATCCCAAGGCAGAGAGCATCTTAAAGCGGGCCTTGCCGCAGGAGCTAACCA
Organism: Verrucomicrobiota bacterium; assembly: GCA_019136955.1. Lineage (GTDB taxonomy): Bacteria > Verrucomicrobiota > Verrucomicrobiia > Limisphaerales > UBA1412 > UBA1412. The sequence continues at coordinate 2,051 of JAGVTF010000273.1, read as the reverse complement.
GCGAATATATTTTCTCGATTCAGGAAACCTCCTGGGACCATGAGTATTTAGACCTTTCTCTATCTGTCGGTGTTGTTCAGGATTTGAATGCGGCAATAGGGCACATTAATCGGTATGGCTCTGGACACTCTGAAAGCATTGTAACGAACTCAGAAGAGGCGGCTGCAGGCTTTCAAAAGGCGGTAGATGCTGCAGCTGTTTACTGGAACGCTTCCACTCGCTTTACCGATGGAGCAGAGTTCGGCATGGGGGCTGAAATAGGTATTAGTACCGATAAAATTGGCGCCAGAGGTCCCATGGGATTGGAGGAACTAACCGCCTATAAGTGGTTGGTTTGCGGGAAAGGTCAAATTAGGGAATAGGGGAAGATGATAGCAGAATTCAAAAAGCTGTTAGGACCGGAGAATGTCCTCACCGAAACAGAAGATATTCTCCCTTATGCCTACGATGGAACACCTGCATTGTGGCATATGCCCCGAGCGGTAGTTTTCCCTCAGAAGACTGAGCAAATCGCAGCCATTCTGGAGTATGCCACTGAAAAAAACATTCCCATTGTGCCCAGGGGTAGTGGTACGGGCCTCAGCGGTGGCAGCCTTCCTTTATTAACTGGGGACTCTGTAGTGCTTTGCCTGGGACAAATGAACCGCCTGTTGGAGCTGGACACCCAAAATCTAACCGTTCTGGTCGAGGCTGGCATGACCACTCAGGAACTTTTTAATATAGCTTCCAATGCTAGTCTTTTTTATCCTCCTGATCCAGGTTCAATGAAAACATCAAGTATTGGTGGAAATATAGCTGAAAATGCGGGAGGATTGCGCGGGTTAAAGTATGGAGTCACTCGCAACTATGTAATGGGTTTGGAGGTGGTGCTGCCCACAGGGAAAATTCTCTGGACGGGAAGTAAATGTGTAAAAGATGTCGCTGGTTTTTCTTTGCGAGATATTTTTGTTGGCTCTGAGGGACTTTTGGGGATTATCACTAAAGCTCTCTTGCGGCTGGTTCCTCCACCGCAAGCCCGGAAAACAATGTTGGCTGTTTTTAAAGAAATGGATGCCGCTGCCCAGACAGTATCAGACATTATCGCTGCCAGCATTATTCCATGTACACTGGAGTTTTTGGATAAAACAACAATTGCTTGCGTAGAAAGCTATTCTCATATTGGTCTGCCCCTTGACTGTGAAGCTGTACTCCTTATGGAAACCGATGGGCATTCAGCTGTGGTTTCTGAAGAGGCTGAAAAAATGTGTCAGATTGCCAAAAAAAATGGTTGCCAGGATGTGCGAGTTGCGGCTGATAGCAGCGAAGCTGACCAGTTGTCTGAGGGGCGAAGAGTTTCGCTCTCTGCCCTGGCCAGAGTGAGTCCGACCACCATACTAGAAGATATTACTGTCCCCAGGAGCGAGCTTGCTAAAATGGTTCGCTTTATTCAGCAAACAGCAGACAAATATCAATTAAAGGTTGGTATTTTCGGGCATTTTGGAGATGGAAATCTCCATCCTACATTTTTGACGGATGAAAAAAATAAGGATGAAATGGAGCGCGTAGATAGAGCCTTTTCAGAAATATTCGAAGAAACTTTACGCTGTGGAGGCACTGTTACTGGAGAACACGGTGTGGGTGTGGCTAAGAAAAAGGTGCTCCCTGATGCTCTTGGTTTTGAAGCTCTTCAAATTATGCGTTTTATGAAAAAATCTTTAGACCCAAAAGGAATTTTAAATCCTGGAAAAATGTTTGATCTTTAAAACGCGGATGTGCGTGACAAGAAAGAGAGACTGAAATGTTTGGACTCACTCGTTTTATTGGCCGTTGGATTACTCGACTGCTCCTGCTTATCCTTTTGACGGGAGTGGTCTGTTATTTCTTAAAAGATCGCCTCGTTAAGCACTATATAGACGTGCAGTTGGCAAAAGTGACTGGCCTGACCATTAAAGCTGATAAAGTGAATACTGACATCTTAAGAAGAACTCTGGTTATTTCTGATATTGAGCTGAGTCACCCTCTCATTATGGAAAATGTTTTTTTGGCCAAATTGTCGAACGTCAAAATTACGG
>JAGVTF010000097.1 GCA_019136955.1 Verrucomicrobiota bacterium | reverse complement strand
TTTACTGCTCTAATGGTCGCGGTTTATGATGAGTGCTGTTAAAACATTGCCTTTAGTGATTGCACTGGCGGGTGCAGTAATCCTCACCGGATGTGAGGGGCCTGCGACCAAGATGGGCCGCGGTATTTCCAATACGGGGGAACTCCTTCGCTGGGGAGAGCTGCGCTATGAAATGGAGCAGGGAGCTGTGTGGGATGGCCGCAGTGGCGTGACCAAAGGTTTTTTGAAGGGTTTTTGCCGCTCCTTGGCCCGTACGGGTGTTGGAGTTGCTGAAATTGTGAGCAGTCCTTTTGGTCCTTACGACAAGGGTTTCATGTATCCTGCTTATCCGCGTTATCCGGATAATTACAGTCCGACTCCGATGGCGGATACCATGTGGGACCCGGGCTCAAAGATCGGTTTTGGACCGCGCGGAGATGTTGCTCCTTTTATTCCGGGCAGTCGTTTCAGTGTTTTTGATTAAAAAGGAAGCGCTTCTTTTTTAACAGTTTGCCCGGCTCCCGGCTTCCAATGCCCTGGCCGGGCGTTCTATCTTTATCTCTATGGCCTTATACTCCAGCCCTTGCAAGGTCAATTTGATTTTGAATATCCTGGGTCCCCGACCCGATGGTTTTCATGATTTGGAGACTCTTTTTTTCCCGGTTGCTGTTTTTGATCAATTACAAGTGGAGCGCGGCGGTGGAGGATTTCGCTTTACCTGTAATACCGACCGCGTCCCCACAGGAGCTACGAACCTGGTCTATCGGGCGGCCATGTTTTTTTTTGAAAAAACGAAGATTCAGCCTGAAGGGCATATTCATTTGGTCAAGAATTTGCCGACAGAGGCGGGACTGGGGGCTGGCAGTGCAAACGCGGCCTTTACGTTGCGCGCATTGAACAGGGAGTTTGACCATCCACTGGATGGAGAACAGTTGAGGCAGATAGCCGCTTTGCTGGGATCGGATGTACCGTTTTTCTTGCAGGATGCTCCGGCTATTGGGCGTGGCCGCGGCGAAAAACTGGAGATATTGGGTCCCTTTGCCGCTTTGAGCGGGAGCTGGATAATCCTCATCAAGCCTGATTTTGGGGTATCTACTGCATGGGCATATAAGGAGCTGGCGCGATACCCCGCTGACCAAAAAGGGCGCCCGGGGAGGGTGAAGGAGCTGGCGCAGGCTTTGACGACAGGGACTCTGGCAGAATGCGCGCCTCTTTTTTATAACTCATTGGAAGCGCCTGTATTGCCGCAATATCCGCTTTTGGCAGAGTATCAGAAGTTCTTGAGAGAGGCGGGGGCCGATGCTACACTTATGAGCGGTAGTGGTTCCACTACCTTTGCTTTGGTTTCCAGCCAGAGAGCTGCGGAAAAACTGGTAGAGCAATTCAAGGGGCGCTTTGGTACAAGCCTTTGGATTGCAATGGCAGAAGTGGAGTAGCAGAAAGGCTGGCAGCTTACTGAAGACAAAAGAGCTGGCTTTTAGAAAAAACATTTAAGAACACTATTTTTATATGGCAAATGCTTATCAAATTATCGTTTGCGGAAGTCTTGTGCCAGACCCGCTGCAGACTCTGGAGCCCATTTCTTCTCCGAGCGGTCCTGCTCTGAAGAATGAATTGATGCTGCCGGCGGCACTCGACCCCTGGGCCGGTCATGCGCTTTATGAGGCTGCGAATCTTGCAAAAAAAATACCAGGCACTCAGGTATGGCTGGTGAGTCTGGGACCCAAGGCAAAGCTTCAACAGCTAATGATGAACATCGCCCAGAAGGCTGCGTTCACTTTCGTTCCGGTGGAAGGAAATGCGGGCGGCTTCATGAGCGCTACTGATAGCGCCTCCGCTCTGGTAAAGGCAATTGAGGGTATCGAGGGGCTCGATAAGGAGCGGATGCTGCTTTTTGGCGGCTGGGAGTCTGCCTCTCGCGGAGCTGGCTCTACTCTTCAACTGATCGGTGATGCTTTGGGCATTCAGGATCAGTTTATGGGAGTTGATGAGATCAAGATTCAGGAGGATGGTTCTTTCACTGTTCTGGAGCGCGTGGAAGGTGCCTGCCATCAGGAGAGCCTCTGTGCAGGGGGCCCAGCCGTGCTGGGGTGGGCAACGGGGAACTTGCCTGAACCGACCAACAACCCCCAGGTGGGGATGGTGAACATGCGTTCGATTATGCCGGCTTTGCAGAAGGCGGCCAAAGCAGATGTCGGGCTGGATGGCGTGGAATACGTTTCTGTGAGCCTGCCCAAGCAGTTGCGCGATACTCGGATAGTGAAAGATATGCCGGTGGATGAAATAGCGCGTGAGATTGTGGAATGGATCAAGAAGTAAAGAAGAGGCAGATATCATGGAAAAGATTTTATTATTAGGTTTTTCGGATCAGGCTTCCTTGAAACTGTTGCCTGAGGGTGCCACCGTCGCGGCAAGTCTTGCGGCTTCCCTGGAATGCTCCTGGGAAGTGGCTTTGGTGGGGAAAGGTGTCCAGGAAGCGGCGAACGCTCTGGGGAGCTGTGGGGCTGCTAAATTCTATGGGGTGGAGGGGGATGAGTTTGCGTTTGCGCGCTACTCCAGTGATCTGCCGGCAGCCGAGGCGTTGCTCAAGGCGAGCCAGAGCACTCTTATTTTGGTGCCGGGCAGCAGCCGGGCCAATCGTGTACTCTCGGCTCTGGCGATGCGCCTGGGTGGGCGGGCAGATACGCATGTTACCCGTGTAGCGGTGGAAGAAGGCAAAGTTTTGGCCAATCGCTGGTTTTACCGCCAGCGTATGGAGGCTTGCTTCAGCCGCTCGCAGCGTCCCTGGGTCATTAGCTTGGAGCCGGGCAATGTGGAGCCACAGTCTTTCAACGCAGCTACGGTTAGTGTTGAGATGGTTTCAGTTGCATTGCCGGATGATGCAAAGCGGACGAAAGTTCTGGGCTTGAAGTATCCTGCAGGGACGGCGCAGACCATTCGCCCTGATGCGCAGTTGCTTTTTGTGGCCGGTGCCGGCTGGACCAAGAAACAGCCTGATGGAGAGCTGCATGTGCCTGAGGCCGAGAAAACTATTTTAGACTTCCTTGAGAAAACTCAATCCTCTCTGGGCAGCACCAAGTCTTTGGTGGATCAAACCGGCGGAGGAGATGCAGTCCTGAGCTTTATGACTCACCTGAATCAGATAGGCCAGACGGGCAGCACGCCTCGCCACGCCAAGGGTTTGGCGACCTGCTGCCATGGTGAGGAGCCGCATGTCGTCGGCTGGCGCTTCATCACTGAGCGCCGTGCGGTCAACATTGATGCCAATTGCGGTTGGGCTCGTGGTAAGACTGATGTGCTTTACGTGGCAGATGCTTTTGCTGTAATGAAGAAAGTCAACGAACTTCTTTCCGAGTAGAGGATCCGTTACAGAAAATCATTTAAAAGAGCAGGGGTAAGTGTTTCGTTCGCTTGCCTCTGCTCTTTTTTCTCCGTTTGCAATGGCTCTTTTTCAAGGGTATAATTTAGGCATGAGAATACTCTTATCGTCTCTACTTTCTACAAGGGGGATTCTTTGGGGTCTGGTCATGCTGGCTTTGCTCAATATGAGCGTTAAGCTCTCAGCCGATGTCTATCTTCGTAATGTGACCTTAAA
>JAGVTF010000119.1 GCA_019136955.1 Verrucomicrobiota bacterium | reverse complement strand
TCCCGGTGATAATGGCGGGCTGACTCAGGCCGGAGCTCAGATATTTGTTACTGGTCTCAGCAGCTCTGGGAGTACAGCCTCACCCCCAAGTAAGCCGAACCGAATCACTCAGAATATCGATAATATCATTGATGGCACCGGCGACGATGCTTGGATGAATGCGTCAACCCTGGGTGAACTCTATGGCTTTGGCAGAAGGGTTGCCAATTCAGTGGACCCGAATGAGAAGGATGGTCCGGGCGGTGTCGGCCCTCAAGGCTTCATACAGCCCACCATAACCTTCCCTTATACGGTCCGCTTTGAAAACTTGGAGGATGCCACTGCTCCTGCTCAAATAGTCACCATCAAAGACCAACTGGATACGAGCCTCAATGCAGCCACTTTTGTCTTCACTGAGTTCGGGTTTGGAGACCTTCGTATCTCACTCACCCCTGAGGATAACCCACGGGATTTCTATCGAGCTGTCCCCTATAGTTATGGCGACGTGGAGTTCATCGTGGAGATAGTGGGAACTGTTTCCGAGACCGGCTTAGTAGAGGTCGGCTTCTACAGTGCAGATGAAGACGGAATGCCGCTGCCGGTCGAAATCGGATTCCTGCCACCTGAAGATGGCACCGGCCTGGGTCAGGGTTTCTTCAGCTATATGGTTGATCCGCTTAAAGACTTGCCCACGGGAACTGAGATTCGAAATGTGGCGGCTATCACCTTCGATTATCAGAGCACGATCACGACTAATCAGAAGGATCCGCATGATCCTTCTCAGGGGACTGATCCGACGCTCGAATGCCTCTTGACGGTGGATGTGGCCAAGCCGACCTGCACGGTAAACCCATTACCGGAAATCCTGAAACAGACTGAAGTTGAGCTCTCCTGGACGGGAAGCGATATTGGTTCTGGCATTGCCAGCTACGATGTCTACGTGGCGACCAATAACCTTTCTCGTGCTTTCTGGAAGAACACCTCTGAAACAACGACTACATTCAACGGCGAAGCCGGTCAAAGCTATGCTTTCTATGTGGTAGCGATTGACCAGGTGGGTAACCGCCAAGATTCACCAGAGACAACTCCGGCCAAGACAAGGGTGATTGCCAGTGAGCCGCATCTGGTTCTTACAGTGGAGTACCCCGATAAAATTCATCCTGATGAACCCTTTACCTACACATTGACGGTAAGCAACACAGGTACTGCCAGTGCCAAGAATGTGGTGCTCGAGGAGACCTTTGCTCAAGGGACCCTCTTCATCAGTGCGAACAACCCTCATGGTGAGGTGACACACACAGAGCGCAGCGCTCGCTTTGTGCTGGGTGAAGTAGAGCCAGATGAATCCCTGAGTGTAACTATTACGTTGCAAACGTCTCAGGTCGGTGAGGCTTACTCCTCCGTGACGCTGGAGAGTGATGCTGGGGCGATCAAACTGCCTAACTTCGTTCATTACCAGGTGGGGCCTTTCCTTGAACTCAGGTTTAAGAGTATTACACTGGATGGCCATATCGTGCAGATTCTGGTTGAAGGCACCTTGAAAAATGCCACCTACCGAATTGAGCAAAGCCAGGATGCCCGTAACTGGAGCCTTCTCTCTACGTATGTGGCTGAGGGTGAATTATTGAGCATCCATGATATCATCACTGAGGAGAATCGGTTCTATCGAGTAGTCAAAGAATAAAGGCTTCTTGAAGAATAACAACTAAGATTAGGCCGCTGAGATTTCACTCCCAGCGGCCTTCCCAATAAGATAAATCACTCTTTTAATTTTGCAATAAGAGGTGGAGTCTTAGAGGCGCTTTTGATGGGGAAGAAGGGAAGAAGCTAAATACATTTTCAAAATTTAGATGTATTTTTTATTCAAGCGGTATAGGCTATAGCTGAGACGCTGCTGCGAGTTCATCTTGGAAAAATCTGGAGTTCCGTCGGATTTCATTGGCCAGAGAGATGAACTGACAGAAGGTTCAACAGGGGTTGCTGGAGACTTAGTTGTTTCTGCCGGCTTTAACGCTTTTGAAAGGGCAGGGGAGGCAGAAAAAGAAGGAAGGGAAATGCTCCGACGGCTCCCTTGGGCGTCATAGCTCATTGATTGTTCTGTGAGTTGAATATCTCTTTCCAGAACCAGACGCGGTTTGATTCTTTTAGCATCTAAAACAGCATGGTATGCGTGAACAGCCTCTTCAGGACTGATAACTCCATCAGTGATGAGGCGCAGCATTTCAATAAAAGCCAGTTGGTGTTCAGCATTATTGATTTTTCGTCCAAAAAGCGCTACTCGAGCTCCATATTTTTGGGCATCGTGAATGAGCTTGAAGGCATCATAAGTGGTCCCTGCGCTCCCGCCCAAAACGCCTACAATGAGGTTGGGGTCGTACTGTACAAGCTCTTCCATGAAACGGGGGCCGTGATAAACTATCTTGAGAAATACCGGTCTGGCTGCCTCGGTAACTCCTGCCAAAGTTCGAACGATATTATCGTTAATAAAAGCGCCAAGCTGATCAGCTGGAATACCGGAGTTTACATTAGGATCAAAAACTTCCAGAAAATATCGAAATCTTTTTCGCTCTGCCTCTTCTCGAAACTCTTTAAACTCCAATAGAGCTTTGCGGTCACGCTCCAAGTCGTTCAGGTAGGTGATTGAATAGAGACCCAGGTTGGCACCAGGGAACTCTGCTGGATCCGCGGCAGGCTCACACTCCACCTTGCCACACTGGATATAGTCAATTGAGGCTGTGCGAAATGTTTTGGAGGGCTCCTTGACGTAACTACCATGGCGAATGGCCCAGACGTCACTGGTATCGTTAGCTCGGGCGGCTGGAGTAATAGGGGAGTTTTTAAAGAGACCTTCTTTAATAGTGAGCTGCTCATTGACACTGGCAGACATCAGCATGATATCCACCACCTTTTGGTCAACAATCTCACGGATAATCTCCAAATACTCAGGCAGGCTCCGATAGCCAAACTCTTCACGGGTCCAGACTTCAGGAGAGAACTGGGCAGGGATTGGGCCGGATTTTGCCAGGTACTTTCGGGAGCCTGTAGCCTGAATACCAAAAGCCATATCGGCATCCTTGGCATCGGCTATAATGAAAGCTTTAGATGAACGGTTTTTGCGAATTTCTCTAAGCTTTGAATCCAAGGATTTAAGCATAACGTCTTATTTGATTTTCGAAAAAGTTTCCTGTAGAGCGCGAGCCGAATTTTGCAATCCCAGCTTTTCACGAGGCCAAAGAGAGACTTCAACCTGTTCAAGCACTCCCTTGCGGCCAATAACAGTCGGGATGCTATAGCAAACGTTTTTAATACCATAAGCTCCCTGTTGGAGCGAAGAGACAGGCAGAATACACTGTTTATCCAACAAAATGGCATGAATGACTTCTCTTATAGAGATTGCTACAGCCCAGCCAGCTCCACCTTTTTTGGAGATTACTTCAGCGCCACTGCCGCGGGTGCGTTCAAAAAGCTTTGTTTGTAAGCCGTTACTCATTTGTGGCAGGCCTGTCAGAGGAAGACCATTGACACTGGCCGAAGACCAAATGGGGACCATAGAATCTCCATGCTCTCCAAGGATCAGAGCCTTGACCTGGCTAGTGGCCAGNGTTTCAACTCCTGAGCTATCAAGGAAGAAAAGCGGCTTGTATCCAGCATGGTGCCCAGACCAATCACTTGCTGCCAGGGCAGGCCAAGCTCCTGCATTGCCAGTTGGGTAAGGATATCTACGGGATTAGAGACTACGAAAATAATGGCATTTTCTTTAAAGCCTGCCGACTTGATTTTGGCTAAAATTTGCTGAAAAAGCGATACGTTTCGATTAATTAAATCCAAGCGTGATTCATCTGGCTTGCGGCGCAATCCTGCAGTAATTAGGAAGAGATCGCTGTTTGCAGCGGCAGCATAATCACCCGAGTAAATTTTTTGATCAGCACAGAGAGCAGCCCCATGCAGGAGGTCCAGTGCTTCGCCCTGGGCTGCAGACTGGTTGGCGTCCAGTAGTTGAATTTCAGAAACCAGCCCACTGCACTGTAAGGCAAAAGCTGCACATGCACCGACTCTACCCCCACCACCAATAACTGTGACTTTCATTTTTTAACGCTTTGGATGTTTAGTTTTTTATCTTATTAACGATCATCTCCGTAATCGTCTTAATCAATTCTTCCGCCTGGGGGTCTGCAGGTGTTGATTCATTGCTCTGGGGTGGAACCCCGCAGACAACACCAGGTTGCCACTCACTGTTATCGCAAAGTTCACACTCCTTCAGTTCATATCGGCGATCGGGAATGCCAAGTGATTGTTTAATCTTCAAAAGGTCTTGAACCTTATCGCGAGAGATGGTTTTCAGCTCAGTCCCCA